>JADFLK010000030.1 GCA_022564455.1 Bacteroidota bacterium | reverse complement strand
GGTAGCTCGGCGGATCCAGCGCCAGTCAAGATCGAGCCGCCAGGGGTTGGCGTTCAGTTCGATACACGTGTTGGTTTCTGCGCACGCCTCAATGACGGCCTCGTGGTTGATCGGGTAGCCGTCGCGTTTGAGGAGGAGGCGTCCGGTGAGGTGCCCCAGGATGTCCACGTGCGGATTCGCCGCGGCGTTCAGCATCCGCTGGGTTTGTTTCGCCTCGGAGAGCCCGAAGTTGGTGTGGATGCTCGCCACGACCACGTCCAGCTTTTCGAGAACCTCGTCCGGGTAGTCCATCGATCCGTCAGGCAGGACATCGCATTCCGTACCCGAAAAAATCCGGAAGGGCGGGCCGCCGTCGTTGGCGTACTCTTCGTTTAGCTCCGCGATGGCGTCGAGCTGCTCCATCAGCTTTTCGATGGGGAGGCCGTGGGCAATTTGCAGGCTCCGGCTGTGGTCGCACACACCGAAGTACTCCAGCCCCATGGCTCGCGCCGCGCCGGCCATTTCACGGAGGGTGTGCGCGCCGTCGCTGTAGGTGGTGTGGTTGTGGAGGGTGCCTTTAAGGTCCGCCAGCGTGAGCAAGTCAGGTAGGATATCCTCTTCGGCGGCATTGATCTCGCCCAGGCCTTCGCGCAAGGAAGGCGGGATCTCGCGCAAGCCCGCGTTGTCGTAGATGAGTTCCTCGTCGTCGGTGTTTCCCGGTTCGCCAAAGCGCTCGGTGAACGCCTCAACGTGCTCCTCTGAGCCTGTTGTCGCCCAGAGGATCGTTCCGAACGAGTCGGGTGTGGCGATGTGGACGGCAAGTGGAAGCCCGAAAGATGTCTGGCCGTGCAGAGGCGAATCTCCTTCAGCGTCCTCCATCGAGCAACCGTTTGATGCCAGCACGTTCAAGATGGCTTCCTGATCTCCCTCAATAACCAGTTCAACCACATCCACCACGTCAAGCTGCCGGCGGAAGTCTCCCGTTGCTTCTACGTTCGCAAGGCCGTCTGCGCCTTGCAGCGCTTCCACCAGGCCAGTGATGTCGTCGTGGATCTGCCCGTAGTGGACCTTCCCGGCATACTCCTGCAATTTCGCAATCGAGGTGAGGACGTTTTCCGCAGTCTTCGAGCCGAAGCCTGGCAGCTCTGCGAGACGTCCGGTTACGGCGGCGGCCTGCAAGTCATCGAGAGAAGTGATATCGATCTCCTGCCACAGCGCGCGGACCTTCTTTGGGCCGAGACCCTTCACCTCCAGCACGTCCAACAAGCCGGGCGGGATGGCAGCGAGCATCTCCGTCACGGAAGCCAGTTCACCAGTCTCCACGAGTTCGGCGATGTCGCGCGTGATGCTTTTCCCGATCCCATAGGTTTCGTCGAGCGTGCCGGCTTTTGCGAGATCGGCGGCAGGCCCCTCCAGTTTCTCCACGGCCCGCGCCGCGCTTCCAAAGGCCCTCGCCTTGAACGGGTTGCCGCCGGATAGCTCGACGAGGTTGCCGGCAAGCTTGAGTTGCTGGGCAATGGCCTTGTTGGTCATGCTAGACTGGCGTAGCTGGGTTGTTTTTTCTTCGCGTCGAAATTAGCACCAGCTACCACTTGCAGCACGGCAGGGGGTGGTGACTATTGGGATGCGGGCAACACCCTCCGCCTCGCAAGCTCGGCATCTCCCTCGCGGAGGGAGGGGTGTAAGAACTGCCCCCTTTCCAAGGGGGCTCTCCGCGTAGTGGGGTGGGGGTTTGCGACGTCCAGGCGACGTGCCTCATGCAGATGACGGATCGGGCTTCTTGCCCAAACGTATACCTACACTCCGCCTCGCAAGCTCTGCACGATAATCTTCACGCTTGCCCGCGCCGCGCCGCGATGCGCCGCCCTTCAGACAGGGAGGAGTTTAAGTGCCTTGCCTCGCGAACATCCCTAGATTCCGCCCGTAGGCACGAACCAGCATATCCCATCCGTTTCCCCCACCACGTTTAATTCTGTGCCCCCCCATTCTACTTCCGACTCCATGAAGCTGCGCCGCTTTCCGTACATGCTTGTTGCCGGTGTGCTCATGCTCGGCATTCTCCTTGGCTTCCAGATTCGCGATGTCGCCTCGGGCAACAGCAACTTCGAGAACTTCCGCAAGATCGAGGAAGCCTACAACTTCATCACGCGCAGTTACGTTGAGCCGGTGGACTCGTCGGAGTTGGCCGAGGCCGCGATTGAAGGGATGCTGGCCGAATTGGACCCGCACTCCGTGTACATCAATGCGGACGAGATGCGGAGCGTCCGCGAGAGCTTCGACGCCTCGTTCGAGGGAATTGGCATCTATTTCGAGTTGATTGAGGGGCCGGACGGCCGAGACACGTTGGCCGTGCTCATGCCCATTGCGGGCGGCCCGAGCGACGAGGCTGGGCTGCATGCCGGCGACCGCATCATTCAGATTAACGACACCACGGCCATCGGGTTTACGAACGAGCTGGTTCAGCAGTATCTGAAAGGCCCATCCGGCACGGAGGTGACCGTACACGTTCTGCGGCCCGGCTACGACGAGACGCTGACCTTCGAGATCACCCGCGACCGCATCCCGCTCGAAACAGTGATTGCGGCCTACATGATGGACGGCCGTACGGGCTACATTCGGCTCCAGCGTTTTGCGCGGACGAGCCATTCGGAGCTTCTCGAAGCCATACGCGACCTGCAAGCGCAGGGAATGGATCGGCTGATCCTGGACCTGCGCGGCAATGCCGGGGGCTTGCTGGAGCAGGCCTGGCGCATCGCGGACGAGTTCCTCGCGGCCGGTGAGATGGTGGTCTACACCGACAGCCGCCACCGCGGCAACAACCGCGAGTACCGCGCCACGGCGGGCGGATTGTTTGAAACACAGCCGGTTATCGTGCTGGTGGACGAGAACTCGGCCTCGGCCTCAGAGATCGTCGCGGGGGCCCTTCAGGATCACGACCGCGCCCTCATTGTTGGGCGGCGCTCGTTCGGCAAAGGCCTCGTTCAGCAGCAGTTCGGCCTCACGGATGGAAGCGTTCTGCAAATGACGGTCTCGCGCTATTTCACGCCATCCGGGCGGCTCATCCAGACGCACTACGAGAACGGCGACGACGACTCGGCCTATTTCGAGGCCAAGCGGGAAGTCCGCGAAATGATGGAAGACGCAAGCAATCAGGGCCTCGTCGATGTTTCCCGCTTCGGAGGCCTCGTGCCTGATTCGCTTACTTTCACAACGGATTCCGGGCGCCTCGTCTTCGGCGGCGGCGGCATTCTGCCCGACTATCTCGTCCGGCTCGACACCGTGGATGCTGCGTTGCGCATGGTCATCGGCCGCAGGCTGGATGACGGCTTTGCCCGCACACGCCTTTCCCGGCTGGGCGACAGCTTTCGCCAACAGTGGCAGGGAAGGGAAAATGAGTTCACCCGCAGTTACACAATCGACGACGAGACGTTCGCCTCGTTCCTTGCATATGCCGGGCAGCAGGGGATAGATGTAGTGGATGCACGTCCCGCTGAGGAGTCGGACGATCCGGTTCTTGTGCGCTCGGAGGCGATGGCCTCGCGTAGCGACATCGAAACGCGTATCAAGGCGTTCATGGCTCGCCGCCTGTTTGGTGTGGAGGCGTTCTACCCCGTCGTCGGCCGTATTGACAAGACGCTCGTCGAGGCGATGAAGCTCTGGGGCGCCGCATCCGATCTGGCCGTGGCCCGGCCGGGGCAGTGACGAGAGTCCTGGTGCCGGCTACCCGCAAAGGCAAGAAATTTGACATTCATCGGGGCGATCGAGGCAACTTCATCGCCCCTTGCCGGTCAAGGAACAAGGGGTTGGCGGAGGCGCGATCGCACGCTCTTCAATCTGCGTTGACATTATCAACCCCAGTGGGGATATTGGGGAGCCTCGCGGCACGCCGACTCCTTACTCACTGAGGACGCCGGCTCACTTCGCTCGCTTCGGCGTGCCTCGGCTTCGCCGCATGGCGGGGCTCTTCCCCTTTCGCCCAATTCTTACGCTCCCTTTGGAGGTTGACTATGACGCTCTACGCGCTGCTGCTACTGCAGGACGCCGCCGCAAATGATGCCGGGTTCACCAACATGTTGGTCCAGCGGTTCAACGAAGGCAATGAAGGCGGCTTTATGTGGCCGGTACTCATCTGTCTTGTGATTGGCCTTGCCATCTCCTTCGAGCGCATCATTTCGCTCAACCGCTCCGACGTCAACACCCGGAAGCTCATGAGCAGCGTCAAGGAGGCGCTCGAGACTGGTGATGGCGGTGTCTCGCAGGCCGAGGAGGTTTGTGCCAACACGCGCGGCCCCGTCGCTTCCGTGGTGCAGGCCGGCCTTCTTCGTTTCGACGAGGGCATGGATGCCGTCGAGAAAGCTGTGGTTGCCTACGGCTCAATCGAAATGAGCTTCCTCGAGCGCGGCCTCGTCTGGCTGAGCCTCTTCATCTCGCTCGCCCCGATGTTTGGCTTCCTCGGTACGGTTTGGGGAATGATCCTCGCCTTCGATGCCATTGAACAAGCCGGCGACATCTCACCGAGCCTCGTGGCCAACGGCATCAAGGTGGCCCTCATCACCACGGTTGCCGGTCTCATCGTCGCCATCATCCTGCAGATTTTCTACAACTACGCGGTCTCGAAGATCGACCGCATTGTAGCGGAGATGGAGGAGGCCTCCGTCGAGCTTATCGACGCGCTGGCCATGATGACCATGGGCCGTCCCGTCCGTAGCGCGCCCGACGCTTCGACTACGAGCGACGAAGGCGCGTGACCCATCGTACAGCAGCGCAGGCGAGCGGGGCCGGCTAATCCCAGCCCACGCCGCCACGCTTCTGACTCTGTTGGACCCTTTCTCCCCCAATTGATATGATCACCTTTATCATGTATCTGAGTGAGGCCTTGATTGTGCTTTGCGTGCTCATGATGGTCGGTTTCGGCCTCCGCGGGTTGATTCTTGGGCGCAAGAACTACATCGCCATGGGAAGCATGGCTCTGGCGCTCGTCGTTTTCCTGATTTCCCTCGCGATCGCCAATCCGGATGGCTACCCGCCGATCAACGGTAAATACGTCACGACTACGGAGGTGGCGGTCGTATTTACGGCCATTGCCATGTTTGGCCTGGCCATTCTCGCTCTTTTGGTGTCTGCCGTACGCGGCCTCTTTCGTTAACACCCGCTAGTATGCCGGGCCGGGCCTCACGTCCCGGTGCCATCAAACCCCCTGCGCTATGCCCCTCAAGAAGCGAACCAGACGTCAGGCTGAGATTCCAACAGCCACGATGGCCGACATCGCGTTTCTCCTGCTGATCTTTTTCCTCGTTACTACCACGATCAACGTGGATTCGGGCATCTTCATGCAGCTTCCGCCGAAGCTCGACGAGAATGTAGACCCCCCACAGATCCAGCAGCGAAACCTCCTCAATATCCTCGTCAATAACTCCGGCGACGTGCTCGTGGATGGCCAGTTTATGGCCATTAGCAACATTCGTGCTGAAGTAGTAAAGCACGTTACCAACGAAGGCCGGCTTCCGAATTATTCGGATAACCCCGACGCAGCCATCGTATCCTTCAAGACCGAACGGCGGCTTCCGTACGAGGTGTACATCAACGTTCTCGACGAGATCAGGGGAGCATACGTGGAGATCCGGGATAACTATTCCCAGGAAATCCGAGGTGTGAACTACGCCACCTACAAAGGGCAGTTGGGTGAGGACGACGAGGACGAAGTGAAGACCAAGTACCCCATAAAGATCTCTCTTGCTGAGCCCGATGCCGGTGGATCAGAATAGACGAGAGCCTGTCAGGTACTCATGTTTCATACCTAATCACGAACGCCATGTCGGTTCACTTCAAAAAGAAGTCTGCAAAGACCAGCCAGGAAATCCCCACGGCATCGTTGCCGGATATCATTTTCATGCTGCTGATCTTCTTCATGGTCACGACCGTTATGCGCGAGACTGATCTGCTGGTTCGCACCTCGTTGCCGGCCGCCGAATCGGTCGAGAAGATTGAGGAGAAGCGACTGGTTTCGTACATCTACATTGGGCCGGAGATGCTGGAAGGAAATCGGTATGGAGAGGATTCGGTTCAGATTGACGACGCCATTGTGGACGACCTGTTCGAGATCCGCAACATCATGTACCTCAAGATTCTGGAAGAGCCGCGGATGATCATCTCTTTCCGAGTCGACAAGGAAGTGGAAACCGGCCTGCTTTACGATGTGCAAGCCGAATTGCGCCAGGCCGAGACGCTACGCATCAACTACTCCACCATGCGTGAAGGCGGATCGTAAACCGCGCAACGTATATCGGGATTCTGGGCGCACCTTCGGGTGCGCCCTTTTCTGTTACCGGCATTTGTTGGTTCGTCTTTAGCCCGTCTCCACGTACCTAGGTGCGGCAGCGGGGTAGCTTCCGGCAACCCCGCGTACCCACTTATCTACTCAGATGGCTTATCCAGTAACTCTTCTGCCCGGCGACGGAATTGGGCCGGAAGTCGTCGCCGCTGCAATTCTTGTGCTTGAGGCTACGGGCGTCGAGTTCGAGTGGGACGAGCAGGAAGCGGGCATGACGGCCTTCGAGAAAACGGGCAATCCGCTACCCCAGGCTGTACTCGACTCGATTGAGCGGACTCGGCTGGCGCTAAAGGGGCCGCTCACCACGCCGGTCGGAGATGGGTTCCGAAGTGTAAACGTGCGGCTTCGGCAGCACTTCGATACGTTTGCAAACGTCCGCCCGGCCAAGTCGCTGCCCAATACGCAGGGCCCATTCGACGGGATCGACCTCATCCTGTACCGCGAGAACACGGAGGGCCTCTACGCCGGTATCGAGTATTTCGACGAGCGGAATCAAATCGCGGACTCGATAGCCAGAGTGACGCGGCGTGGAAGCGAGAAGATCATCCGTTTTGCATTCGAAGATGCCGGTCGCCGTGGCCGCAAACGTCTTACGCTGGTTCACAAGGCCAACATCCTGAAGAAGACAAGTGGGATGTTCCTCGCCATTGGCCATGAGATTGCGCAGGAATACCCGGCTATCGAGTTCGACGACCGCATTGTGGACAACATGGCCATGCAGCTTGTCATCCACCCCAACCATTACGACTGCATCGTTACCACGAACCTGTTCGGCGACATTCTTTCGGATCTTATTTCGGGCCTTGTTGGCGGGTTGGGCGTGACCGGTGCAGCCAATATTGGCGACGACTACGCCATCTTCGAGGCCGTTCACGGCTCGGCCCTGGATATTGCAGGCAAGGGTATCGCCAACCCCACAGCGATCATTCAGTCGGGCGCGATGCTCTTGCGCCACATCGGTGAAGTAGCTGCCGCCGACGCTGTGGCCAACGCCCTTTTCGCAGTGTACACAGAAGGCACGAACCTGACGGCCGACCTTGGCGGCCCGTCTTCAACGGCGTAGTTTGCCAGCCATTTAGCCGATCAAGTTGTTGAGCAAAGGGCCGCGCAGATAGCCGCTTGATCTTTTACCGACTGATTTGGAAGAGCCATGATTCAGCGCATTCAATCCGTCTATTTGTTCTTCGGTGCACTTCTTCTTGTACTGGTCGTCATCTTTAGCAATGCGTGGATGGGCACGGTATTGGCCCTGCACACGTCGCTTTCGTGGGTGGTATTCGCGTCGTCGGCACTTGGCGGTTTGATCGGCTTCGCGACGGTGTTCCTCTACAAAGACCGAAAGATGCAGACGCGACTCATCGCCTTCGCGCAATGGCTCGATCTCGCTCTCATCTTTGTGCTCGTGGCGGCTCTGGGGATGTTTACTCTTGGCAGCGAACAGAGTCCGCCACCATCGGCGATGTCTTACCTTGTGCTCCTGATGCCCGCCGCGGCCTACATCCTGTTTAGCCTGGCTCGCCGCGCCGTAAGGAAAGACATCGAACTCGTGCGCTCGATGGACAGGTTACGCTGAGCTGGGAGCCCGTTGGGTTAAGGATGTTCTACTGCGACGGCGGTTAATCGGCTCATTTGCCCGATCTTTCTTGTTATCTAGCCCCATCCCGCAAGCCTGCGGGACGCCTCAAAAGATCGAGAAAATGTTCTCGGTTCCCCGCTCGCCTCGCTACAGCCTGCCCCGCCTTGGCGGGGAACCCCTAAACCCGACAGACTCCTGAGGAAATCGGCCATGAAAGAGCGTGTGCCGCTTCGTGTTTGGTTGGTGCTCACGACCGGCTTGGCTGTGCTTGGCACCTCGGCCATCCTGATTCGTTTCGCCTCGGATGCGCCTGGGTTGGCGGTGGCCGTGTGGCGCACCGTGTTCGCCGCCGTTCTTCTCGCTCCCGTCGGTATGCTGAAGGCGCGCAAGGAGATCCGTCTGCTGCCGCGCCGCGATGTGCTGCTGATCGGCCTGGCCGGAGTACTCCTGGGTTTGCACTTCATCGCATGGATCGAGTCGCTGTACCACACGAGCGTAGCAAGCGCATCGGTGTTGGTGACCACGAGTCCGCTGTTCATCGCCATACTTGGCTACCTCGTTCTGCGGGAGCGCCTTCGAACCCGAACCGTAGTTGCGATTCTTGCGGCGGTCGGCGGGGCTGCCCTTATCGGACTGGCCGAAGCCCGCGCCGGCGTATTCCCAAATGCTCTATGGGGTAATGGCCTAGCGTTATCGGCAGCGCTGCTTTTTGCTGTCTACATCCTCATCGGGCGGGCGGTTCGCCGACGCACCGCGTTCCTGGCCTATCTGCTGCCTCTTTATCTGGTTGCAGCGCTAACGTGCCTTACCGTGGCGCTCGTGCGGGGGGTTCCACTTGCTCAGCCACCGTCTGTTCTTGGCCTTTGCCTGCTGATGGCGCTTGGCCCGCAGCTCCTCGGACACGGCGCATTCAACTACGCCGTACGCTATCTCCCGGCCGCGCTGCTCGGGTTGCTTTCTCTCACCGAGCCCATCGGCGCATCGCTGCTTGCATTGGTACTGTTCGGAGAGATTCCTACGGTCTTGGCTCTTGTTGGGATGTTCGTGGTGATGAGTGCGATTGCATTTGTATTTGCACGAAAACACTCTGCCGTTGAGGAGACGCCTTCGCCTACTTAACGTCACGAATTAAATCGGTCCTTGGGCAGATTGCTGAAGTGCCGTCGGCCTCTTAGAAAATAATCCACGGCGATGGAGCGCCCATACTGTGGCATGCAGGAATGTGCTGTACCGGCCGGCCGTTTATCAGCATAATGCTCGAATAGCGAGCGGGCATCGCGGTACGCGCGGCGGATGGCGGAGACCTCGGCCGGGCCGCCTGCAACGAGACCCCGAGCCAGAGCGAGCGTATCCAGCAGTTTCCTCTTGCGAAAAACACGCGGCCATTCCGACGCTGGCGTGTTCTTGTAGAGCATCAGTAGGCTGTTGCGGAAGTTGAGATAGGTCTTGCGCGGATTGCCCTGCGACAGCGACCCTCCGCCGAGGTGATACACCGTGCTCTTCGGTTCCACACGGATACGCCAGCCCGCGCGCCAAAGCCTCCAGCACAGATCGATCTCCTCCATGTGCATCTCGAAGCGCTCGTCAAGGCCGCCGACGTCCTCGAACGCGGAACGCCTGATGAGCAGGCACGCGCCCGTTGCCCAGCAGACATCGCGCGCGTCGTCGTATTGCCCCTCGTCCTTTTCTAGTGTAGAAAAAAGTCGCCCACGCGCAAACGGATAGCCTACGGTATCCAGAAAGCCGCCCGAGGCTCCAGCGTACTCAAAGCAAGTTTTGTCCGTATGCTGAAGGAGCTTGGGCTGGACTGCCGCTACATCCTCGTTGGTCTGCAAGACGGCCACGAGTGGGGCGAGCCAACCCGGTGGTGTCTCCACATCGTTGTTGAGGAGGCACAGGTACGGCGCGTCCGTTTGAGCCACGGCAACGTTGTTGCCTCGGGCAAAGAGCCAGTTCTCAGGGTGTTGTATTACTCGAACGCTCGGATGCGCCTCGGCCAACCAATCGGCCGTCCCATCTGTTGAGGCATTGTCGGCTACCACCACCTCGAAATTGGCGTAGTCCGTCGCCAGCACGGACGGCAAAAACCGTTCGAGCAGTTCCCGGCCGTTCCACGAAACAATGACAATCGAAACAGGAGGGAGGGACATGGAAGAAAGTTACGCGTGAACGATGAACGCTGATGAACAAAGGGAAAAGGGAAAAGGGTTGTACCGGCACTCCTAAAAGGATCCGTCAAATCCGATATCCCCAATCCCAAAAATATGTCGGCGCGGCCCCATCACTTGCCCCCCACCACGAGGGCCCGGGCCGCGCCGACTTTCCCACCGCCCCGCAATCCTGCGGGGCTATGCATTGGCGTCTCCTTGGAGAGATGCTTATGCTGCTGGTATAGACAGTTCAGATTGCCGGGTATAACCTCTGAACGAAAATATTTTTTGGGAATGGCCTCCATGCATGTGATTTCTACGATTTTACAGCTGTGAGAGAAACGGTCCATAGTCAGATCTCCAGTCGGGATACGGCGCTCGGCGTGTTGGAGAAGCACTGGAGCCACAGCAGTTTCCGGCCTGGGCAGTGGGAGGCGATCGACGCGGTACTCAATGGAACGGATACGCTGGCGGTGCTGCCAACCGGAGGCGGAAAGTCTTTGCTGTACCAGCTACCTGCTGTACTGATGGACGGACTGACGCTGGTTATCTCCCCGCTGGTTGCGCTGATGGAAGACCAGGTGCAGGCGCTTCACAAGCGTGGAATACGAGCTGGGAGCATTACCTCATCGCTCTCTGCACGCGAGATCGATCAGTGCTGGACGGATGCGGAGTTCGGCAAGTACCAACTGCTCTACGTGACGCCCGAGCGGCTGCGAACGGACCTTTTTCTGGCCCGCGCCGAACGCCTCCCTGTGGCACTTCTGGCCGTGGATGAGGCTCATTGCATCTCGGAATGGGGGCATGATTTCCGCCCGTCATATCGGCAGATTGCCAAGGTTAGGCCGCTGCTAACGAGTGCGGAGGGCCGCCCGGCGGCCGTTCTTGCG
>JADFLK010000375.1 GCA_022564455.1 Bacteroidota bacterium | reverse complement strand
CGCCTCCTCCGCCCCCGCGCCGGGTATGTGGGCGCGAGGGATAAGACGGTGGTGCCGATTGCCGAGCGGTAGTTGATCGACCGCAAACCACTTGAAAGGGCGGTCCCGATTTGTCGGGACCGCCCTTCGTGTATGTGCTCTACTCCAAAAGCTCGGTCCGGATAACAATTTTGTGGTACCGGATAAGGAACCGTTGATGATTGGTACCGTATGCGGTGCCATTGTTCTTGTAGATGGCCCCGCCAATGTCACGTTGCAGCAAACTGGAGACAAAGGCCCGGCGCTCTCCGAAGAACTTCGCGTTCAACAACATCTGCAAGTTGGCTGAATGTTACGGGTTCGTTCTCGATCGCCAGTCGGGCTCCCACATGATCTACGAGAACCCAGCCTACCCGGACGTGCGGATGAACTTCCAGAAAGGCCGTTCCGGCAACGCAAAACCCTATCAAATTCGCCAACTCCTTGCATTCATCGATGAGTTGTCCGACTTCGATGAAGAAGGCGGCGTTCCTAATACGCCTCCCGATCCTCGGGCTCCAAGAAGCCCCACCTAGCTGCCATTTTGGAAGGGACGATGCCAGCGGCATCAGCCGAGCCACTTCGCAAGCACCACACCAGTCACGGAGAAAGCCATGCAACAGTCGGATAAGTACCCAATCCTCGTCGAATGGAGCGAAGAAGACGAGGAGTACGTAGCTACCACGCCGGCCTTCCCCTACCTCTCCGTTCTTGAAGCTTCTGAACAGGAGGCTGTTCGGGAGTTTCGGCACGTACTGGGTGAGGTTTTAATCTCGCTAAACGATAAAGGGGTTGAGCCGCCTGAGCCCGCTCTAGCCAAAGCATACAGCGGCAATCTCCGTCTCCGATTACCCAGTAGCCTTCATGGCTCGCTAGCCAGGGCGGCCAAAACTGACGGAGTTTCACTTAATACCTACATCTTGACCAGGCTCGCTCACGCAATAGGCAAAGAACAACGGACCTTGCCTGCGTAAGCTTTCTAAGCCGAGGCTGCTCGAGCAATGCCCAGCCAACCAATTGCAGAGGCGCATTTGTGACCGTGGCTCACATTCTTAGAGCGTCAGAGTCCGGTTTTGAAGGTTGCAGGTTCGAACTCTGTCGGGCGTACACAACGAGACTTGCCAGGCGATTGCCTTGCAGGTCTCGTTGTATTTCTGTAGGTCGAAACGAGAAAACTCGCTACAGCTACCGAAGCAACAGCACTTTCTGCGTTGCGTGGATAACACCTCCAGCCTCCAGACGGACGAGATATATCCCGCTGGCCAGGCGGCCACCGTCTAGTACAGCCTCGTGGCGGCCGGCAGCCACTTCACCGTCCAGCAGCGTTGCTATTTCGCGGCCGAGAATATCGACGACAGTCAGCCGGACGTGTCCTGCTTCCGGCACTACGAACGGCACAACAGCCCGCGGGTTGAACGGGTTCGGATACGTTGGAAGGAGCATGTACTCCTGTGGCAGGCCGTCTGGAGAATCCGGCTCGTTGGCAACCACTAAATCTTTCGTCGTGATAAAACGAATGACCGTGCCTTCCGGCGGCGTCGTGCCGTCTCCTGCCAGGTCGGCATACACCGTGCGCCCGATGGGGTAGATGAGACTGCTAGTCCCTCCCCCGTTATTGACAAACTCCTGATTCTGGTAACAGTAGTCTACGTAGGCGCCTTGGGTCGAGCAATCGTCCCCGGTAAAAGGATCCTGATCGATTTGAGTGTCTCCGTCGGAGGCCGGATCATAGACTGCACCTGCACCGCCAAATCCAATCGCAGCTTGCTCAAACAGGTCGTATCCGTTTGGCCGATCGGGCGCCAAAAAGTACACCCAGTCCGTGATGGGCGTAACCCCGTCCGCAGGGTCAACCCCGGTGAATTCGTTCTCCCAGTCAATAAGGATTGTGTCATTGTTGTTGAGGAAGGGGATCATCCGAACATCGTCAGCCGGATCGTCGGGCGTTTCGCCGATATTCCAGAGCTCGAACGGTACGGATGTTATTTCGAATCCTGCAAAGCCGTAGACGGCCAGGCCGCCAGCCGCGGTAAACCGTATCTCAAAATCATCGGGCGACGCCGCCTCGATATAGCGGCTGATACGGAATAGGTCGCCTGCTCCGCCGCCGGCGGCCACGTAATAGTCGTCGTTGGCATTGCCGTCGCGCCAGACGGTATTCCCGCCCCACATCTGGCAACCCGGATCTGCGGGCGCACCGTCACAGACATCAGGAATGCCAGGATAGGAGATCTCTACGATGCCGTCTCCCTGCCCCGCCCATTCGGGGAAAAAAATGTAGTACGAAAACGTTCTGACAGCAGACACCGGGCCTTCTCCCCCGGTGTTCACGGCAGTTACGCGCCAGTAGAATGGATCGGCATGGTTTACGGGGATATCGTCGGCACTGATGACGATGTTAGTGCTCGATGTGAGATACACTAGAGGCGATTCGAAGCCAGGCGTTGTGCTGATCTCAAGATTGTAGAAATCCGCGTCGGCGACCGCCGCCCATGCAAACATTACGTCGCCCGATTCGAATACGGCGCCATCGTCCGGCGAAAGGAGATCGGGCGGATCGGAAGGCGGATCGATGATGTCCGGCTCCACCGTATCGAACAGCGTCCCTGCATCGTACCGGGCCTGAACTACATCGCTGGCTCCCTTCAGTTGGGTAACCGAGTTGAGATAGTCGCTGCCCAAAGCAAACAGAATGGCCACATCGACGATAGTAGTATCACCCGGCGCCAACGAAAAAGAGGGTGTTGAGATGAGCACACGCTGGTCATCCGGAGGCAGGGCCGTGCCTGCGCCATCACTGTTCACCATGCTCCAGAACGCCTGCGCCTCCGG
>JADFLK010000029.1 GCA_022564455.1 Bacteroidota bacterium | reverse complement strand
TGAATCACGGCACCGTTCTCGTCAATCACAAAAACCGAGCGCTTTGCGATCCGGTCGAAACCCATCGGTGTAAAGTTGTGGTCGAACTTGGCGCCGTACATCGCGGCGACCTCGGCGCTGTGGTCGCTGAGCAGCGGGAAGTTGAGCATGTTGGCCTTCTTGAACTCCGCCAGCACAAACGGAGTATCGGTTGAGATGCCCACCACCACAGCGTTCGCATCGTTGAAACGTGCGAGGTCGTTGTTGATGGTGTTTAACTCCGTTGTGCAGACGCCGGTAAACGCAGCTGGGAAGAACAGCAGCACGACGTTCTTGCCGCGATGCTCGGAGAGCGTCCACGCTTCCGTCTCGTCGTTGAATAGGGTGAAATCAGGGGCGGAATCGCCAACGTTGATAGACATGGCCGAGTGGGTTTGGATGAGGAGGGGAAAGCCGGAAATTTAGTAGAGGCTTAGTAGAGGCTAGGTGCCGAAGCGGATGGAGCGAAGTGGCTCGATGCCGGCAGCCGTTCGTGCGGGCAGGTAGGCCGCCAGAGTACACAGCACTACGGCGATAATGGGAACGATAACAAAGTCGATCACGCTTAGTTCGACCGGCGCACGGTCAATGTAGTACGCCTCCGGAGGGAGCGGGATGACGCCGAACTTGAGTTGCACAAACGCAAAGGCAAGCGCGAGCACGATACCGAGCGCAGCCCCGGCCGCGCCGATGAACATACCAAGCCACAGGAACATTCGCCGAACGGTTTTGCCGGAGGCGCCCATCCCGAGCAGAATGCCAATGTCGCGCGTTTTATCGAGGATGAGCAGCAGCAGCGTCCCAATGATATTGAACGCGGCCACGATGACGAGGATGGAGATCAACAGCGGGATGATGCTCTTCTGAAGGTTCACCCACGCGAACAGGTGTCCAAAGGCCTCGTACACGGAAACCGCCTGGATGGGCGCGCCGAGTTCGGTGACGATCTGGTTGGCCACCTCGCGGCTATGGAGGATGTCGTCGAGGGTGAGTTCGATGCGTGAAACCTCGTTCATGCCGTAGCCAAAGAACGAGCGAGCCACGCCGAGATCCACGTAGGCGAAGCTGTCGTCGAATTCAGCGAAGCCGGTGTCGTAGATACCTGACACATGGAACTGGCGGACCCGCGGCCGGCTTCCGAGGCCTCCTCGCTGCTGCAACGACCGCGTGGAGAAAGCCGTGACGATGCTCCCCAAACTCACGCCGAGTTGTTCGGCGAGCCGCGAGCCGAGCACCAGTCCCGGATGGCCGGTCGAGTCTTCTGCGAAGCTGAACGCGCCCACGCTCACATGCTCGGCGATGAACGGTTGAGCATCTTCCTCGGCGCCCCAGAACAACATGCCTTCAATGCCCACCTCACCGTCGGCGTTGCGTGCCCTGAGCAGCCCGAACTCGATGATAGACGGTGCCACGCGCTCCACCCCTTCAAACTGCGCAAGCCGCTGGGCCAGCGTATCGGCTCCGGTTAGCGGATCACCGAGGAAGTGCTCTACCCGCACATGCTGCCCAAAGCCGACGATTTTCTCTTCGATCTCGTGGCCGAACCCCCGCACGATCATCAGCGCCAGGAGCAGCGCCGCCGTACCCACCGCCACGCCGCCGATGGCCACGAACGTGATGAACCGCAGAAACGCGCCGCTTCGGCTTCGGCCCTGGGCGCCGCGCAGGTAGCGCAGCGCAATGAACCGTTCCAGAGAGCGACCTGCCATGCGTGGGCCAGTGAATAGTTGTGAGTATTACCGATTAAGACGGTGCCTGGGGAGGGAGAAACGGATATCGGAGGAGAACCCTCAACAACTGCCCGAGTATCTTGGAACGTCGTTTCCTGTTTCGATCCTCGTTTCGATTGAGGCGCGCCGGGATCTGCCGTACGCTCCTCATTTGTCCGCTTCCTGAAGGTCCAAGAAGGTATGAACAACACCATCGCCCGGCCACCGCTCCCCTTCAACGAGCCCGTCCGTAGCTACGCGCCCGGCAGCCCCGAACGCGCCTCCCTCAAGAGCGCCCTCATGGCCATGCGCAGCGAGGATCACGTTGTAACGCCGTACATCAACGGCCGGCACGTGGAGACGGGTATGACCGAAGATCTCTTCGCCCCGCACGACCTCAGCCACCGCATCGGTACGCTGCACAAAGTAGGAAGTGAGCACGTTCAGCAGGCTATTCAGGCTGCCATGGATGCGCGCCACGACTGGATGCGTATGGACTGGATTGATCGCTCGGCCATCTTCCTGAAGGCCGCCGACCTCCTCGCCGGGCCGTGGCGCGATCGCATCAACGCGGCCACCATGCTCGGCCAGAGCAAGAACACCTATCAGGCCGAGATCGATTCGGCGTGCGAGTTGATCGACTTCTTGCGCTTCAACGTTGAGTTCATGACGCGGATCTACGAAGACCAGCCGATCAGTTCGGACGGCGTCTGGAACCGCGTAGAGTACCGCCCGCTGGAAGGCTTCGTGTTCGCCATTACGCCGTTCAACTTCACCGCCATCGCGGGCAACCTGCCCACCGCTCCGGCCATGATGGGCAACACCGTGCTCTGGAAGCCTGCCTCTACAGCCACGCTCTCGGCCAAGGTGATTGTGGAGCTGCTTGAGGAGGCGGGCCTCCCGCCTGGCGTCATCAACCTGGTCCCCGGAAACGGAGCCACCGTGGGCGACCCGGTACTGGCCTCCGAACACTTTACGGGACTGCATTTTACGGGCTCGACCGGCACGTTCAACCACCTCTGGCAGACCATCGCCGGCAATCTCGACCACTACCGGACGTACCCCCGCATCGTGGGCGAGACGGGCGGGAAGGACTTCATCGTGGCGCACGAATCGGCCGATCCGATTGCAGTAGCCACCGCCATCGTGCGGGGTTCGTTTGAGTATCAGGGCCAGAAATGCTCCGCCTCGTCGCGCGTCTACGTGCCCGAGGCCCTCTGGCCGGAGGTTGAGCGCGAGATGGCCGGCCAGCTCTCTGAAGTGAAGATGGGGCCGGTGGAGGACTTCACCAACTTCGTTAACGCGATCATCGACCGGAAGTCGTACGAAAACATTACTTCTTACATCGAACGCGCCAAAAACGAACCGGGTGTGGAGGTCGTTTACGGCGGCTCGTACTCCGACGAGGAGGGTTACTTTATCGAGCCGACGGTGCTCCGTGCGGACGATCCGCACTACGAAACGATGGAAGAAGAACTGTTCGGGCCGGTGGCCTCCGTGTTCGTCACGCCAACGTCAATGAGCTTCGACGACGTGCTCACGCTGGTGGATGAAACGAGCCCGTATGCCCTTACCGGAGCCATTTTCGCGCAGGATCGCGCCGTTCTCGCTCATGCCACGGATCGGCTCGTGGACAGCGCAGGCAACTTCTACTTGAACGACAAGCCCACCGGGGCCGTCGTCGGGCAGCAGCCGTTCGGCGGCGCGCGGAAATCGGGCACCAACGACAAGGCGGGTTCGTACGTGAACCTCCTGCGCTGGGCCAGCCTTCGCTCGCTCAAGGAGACCTTCACCTCGCCGACGCACTTCAGCTATCCGTTTCACCAGCCGGAGGAGAACGCGGTTGTGGAAGAGGTTGTGGAAAGAGTAAATGGGGCGTGAGGCCTGTGGGTATTGCGTCGTGCGTATTCCGTATTGGCTGGACGTGCGGACTTTGAACTAATAGGCGCTACACATTACGCATTACGCATTACGCATTACGCAATATGATAAAGGTGAGTCGCCCTATTTCTACCGTCACCTTCCCGAGCATCCATCACCCCGGCGATACGTCGTTCGGGCTGGTCGTCGCACGGGCACAGGCGCAGCCGGTCGCGCTGGCGTTAATCGCCGTGCTGGTGGTTTCGTTTGTTGTGCTGATGCAAGGCTCGCCGGTACTCGGTACACTGGTGTGGGCCGTTCCGCTTGCCTATGCAGCCGCCGCCGGATGGTCTTTGTACGAACTCCAACGGAGGCCCGGCGAGATCATGATCCGCGGAGGCTTTGTCGCCGTGCGGTCGGTGTGGGACGTCGCGCGGCGGCCCGACCCTGCTTCGGACAGCGAACTGCGCCTCTACCGGATTTTCCCACCCAACCGCGTGGACGGAGAGTTGAATGTGGGCATAGGCCATCAGGTTTACACGCTGCGGCCGGAGGACTGGCCGAAGTTCGGCAGACTCAAAGATGCCCTGCATGCTGCGTCGATGACATTTGCAACGGCAGCAGAGTAGATACGTGGTACTTTTGTGGCCTACCGCGAAGACTCCAAACTCGCTTGATCGAACTCGACCGCACCGCCGCCATCCCGATAACGGAGCAGCTCGTGGAGCAGCTCCGTTACCACCTTGCCGCCGGCCGCTACCATACCGGAGAGCGCCTCACGTCCACCCGCAAACTGGCCGATCAACTCGGGGTGTCCTTCCACACGGTGCGGAAGGCATACCAGAGACTGGAAGAAGAAGGCCTGCTGTCGTCGAAGCGCGGCGGCGGGTTTTACGCGGCAGAGCCGCCCGCTCTTTCGTCCTCCGAGCGGAGGGAGCGCGGTGCCGCCATCGTGCAGGAGGCGCTGCAACGGCTGGTGGGGCTCGGCCTGTCGGACGACGAAACTGAGTATCTCTTCGGCGAACAGCTGCAGTTCTTCGAGTCGCCGGGTGTACGGCGAAAACTGGTCTTCGCGGCCTCATTCCGGGAGCGTGCGGAGGAGATTGCCGAGCAACTCACCGGCCTCCTTCAAGAGCGCGTGGAACCGGCAACCTTGAACGAGCTGGGCAGCCACGAAGACGCCGACGTTATCCTCGCGCCTCTCCCCGACTTCCAGTCGGCCATGCTGGCCGTGCCGGTTGCCGAAACGGTGGGCGTTGCGGTAACGCCTGCATACGCGGCCGTAGAGCGCGTGGCACACCTTGGCACGACAGACGCCGTGGCCCTCATCACAAGCAGCAGCGACGCTATTGAACCACTCTCAGGTGAATTAAGGACGTTTGCTGGATTCAGCGGCCATATTCTCGCCCTCACTATCGAAGGCGAGCAGCGTCGTCTCGAATCGCTTCTCCGGCAGGTCGATCTTGTTCTCTACACCCCGCGGGTCCGGCGCAGGCTCCGCCCGCTGCTGGAAGATCATCCTGCCGTCGAGTGGGCGTCGAGGGTTACGGCAGAGGCGCTGGTCCACATTCGCAAAACCGTTGGGCGATAGTGGGGTAGCAAGGGACCAAGCATCGTTGTTTGTAGTCAGGAGGCAGGGAGCAGGAGGCAGGAGGCAGGACGTGATCGCCGAGCCCGCCGCGTCAGATGACAGAGGACAGGAGGATGCTCCCCGAAGAACGAACCTTCAACCTTCAAATCTGCAACCTTCCAACCTTCAACATTCACCGTTCAACATTCTCTCCTACCCCATCGACGACTGCTCGCTGGAGGACGGGCTTTCGGGGCCGTCGTCGTGGTTCGCCTGGCCGGGAAGCGGGCCTGCTTGTTTGGCACGTTGGGTCGGCATCTCCACGTCCAGGCCCGGTGTGGGCGTCAGGGCAAGCGGCCCATCGTCGTCGGCGTCCACCGGCTCTCCGCCTGGTTCCTCCTCCTGATCGGGGTACTTGACGCGGAAGTGGTACACACCGCTGAGGATCGAGAGGAACGTCTCCTTGATGCGGCTCAGGTCGGCGAAGGTCAGGCTGCTGTCGGCCAACTGGCCGTCTTCAGCTCTTGCCTTCATGATCGTATCAATCAGCGTCTCCAGCCGTTTGGGAGTGGGTTTTTGAAGGGATCGGCTGGCGGCCTCCACCGAGTCGGCAAGCATCACGATGGCCTGCTCACTGGTTGCCGGCAGGGGGCCTGGGTATCTGAACTCGGCCTCATCCACCGGTTGTTCGTCGGCTGCCCGATTCTCTTCCTCCTTGCGGTAGAAGTACTCCATGAGCCCGGTGCCGTGGTGCGTGGAGATAAAATCGAGAACCACCCGCGGCAGCTTGTACTGCTTGCCAATCTCCACGCCCTCCTTGACGTGGCTGCCGATGATGATGGCGCTCATGCTGGGCTTCACGCGGTCGTGCGGGTTGTCGCCGGGCTGCTGGTTCTCGATGAAGTACTCCGGCTTGTTCATCTTCCCGATGTCGTGGTAGAGCGCACCGACGCGGGCTTGCAATGCGTTTGCGCCGATCACGTCGGCCGCGGCCTCAGCGAGGTTCGCCACCTGCAACGAGTGGTTGAACGTTCCGGGCGCGCGCAGTGAAAGCTGCTTGAGAAGGTCCCGGTTTGTGTCGGAGAGCTCCAACAGAGCGATATTCGTCGTTACGCCAAACACGCGCTCGATTCCAAACAGCAACGGTGACGCCAGCAGCAACATCACGGCGTTCACGAGAACGCTTCGGAGGTCGAGAAAGATGCGGGCTTCCAGCGGATCGGCACGCACCATTGCGTATGCAAAGCCCATCAGAACGTACGCGCCGAGAACGAGGCCGGCGGAGATAACGAGGTGGCTGCGGTTCTTCACATCCCTCACCGAGAACACACCCACAAAGCCCGCAAAGATGGTGACGAACGTGAACTGGAAATCGAACCCGAACACCAGCCCACCAATGATGGCCAGCGTCACCGTGGCGAACATCCCTACCCGCGAATCGAACAGGATAGTGAGCATGATGGAGACCAGCGCCACCGGGGCTGCCAGCTCGTTGAGCAAGTCTATCTGCCCCAGCACCGCGAAGCCAACTACGGTGCCACCAACGAGCAGCGATATCAATAGCATCGACCGCGTATTGGCGAAGACGAGCGGCCGCAGGAGGTACAGGTAGAGGAAGAAAACGGCGTAGGCGGACAGGATGAGAAGAAATTTGCCCAGCCAGGTGCGGTAGGTGCTGATGTCTCCGGCTCGCAGGCGTTGCTCGCGCTCGAGCGAAACAAGCTGCTCGTGGATCTCCTGCGTCACCTCGTCGCCACGCCGAATGATGGTCATGTCCTCGCGGATGCGGCCCCGCGTCGTGCGGATGTTTCGCATCTCCTCTGCAAGCCGCTGTTCGGTGGCTTCCCGCTCGTAATGGAGTGGCGCGCGGTACACGTGCGCGAAGAACGTCATCCCAATCCGGACGGTGTCGCGGCGGCCTTTGTACTGCCGCGTCAGCGTACTCTGGGCAAGTGAGAAAGCCTCGTCGATGCCCAGAAGGTCGTCCATCCGGCGCATGCTTTCGTCGCGGACGCGTGGGTCCGTGTTGCGAACCATTACGTGAGTCGTTCGGACGCTATCCCGCGCGACGTCGAGGACGATGTTGGCCAGTTGCCTCGTGCTGAGCTGCGAAATCGACCGGAGCAGCATGTCGTCGAGGGCGGGCGCTCCTTCACCCGCCCGGGTAGGTGTCGGAAGCACTCCGGAGTGGGCTGCATACGACGCCAATAGCGCATCCCACTGGGTATCCGAGATCTCCAGGGGAAAGCTCGCGCGGAGGCCGAGGTACCGGGTAGAGTCGCCAGGGATCCCGTCTTCCTCCTGCCCGCGCGTCTCGGCAAGCTTCCAGTCTGCGTAGGCTTGAAAAACGCCCTCCAGGTGTGCGTCGAGGGAGTCCAGCAACGACTGGGTTTCCTCTGCCGCATTCAGATTGACGGAAAAAACCGGGGGCTCTGTTCTGCGTACGGAATCGCGCTTGGCTTCGATCTCCTCTTCAGACAAGTGAATGGGGAAGCTGAAGGGAGCGACCAGGTCCTCGTCGAGCCATATATCGCCAGACTCGGCCGTAGTGGTGTAGAACTGGGCGCGCGGGAACGCCATCAGCCCCAGCGCGACGAGCACAATCAAAAGCCCTGAGCGCTCCCAAATAGCGCGGCGGGAGAGCTTCTTGCGGCTACGCGGTCCTTGCGCTTCCGGCTTCAGCCGGCGTGGCCGGCGCCCCCCCTTTTGCTTAAGCCCTACCCGGTCCAGAATACTCATGCAAATGCGTTACGTGACAGCCGCAAAATACGATGAAGCACTTTCACGTGGTGGTTGGCGCAGAGCGCTCGGTTGAATCTCCCGCCACGCCTGAATCACGATGCCGCAAGCCAAGTATGCTTCCCAGAAGAATCATCCCTGCCGCTCCGAAGACGGTATAGAGGGGCCAGGCAAGCGAGACCAGGCCAAGCTCCGCTTTGAGGTCCGCGCCGGGACGCCATGCAAACAGCCACGACCCTTCCACAGAACTGTAAAACACGCTGAAGATCACGACTGTCATCAGCACAATCGTGGCCACGAAGGCGATTATTGCATCAACCTCGCGCGCTTTCTTGCTGAGGATGCCGAGGAGGAAAGCGCCGAGCAGGCCTCCGTACGTGAAGCTCGCAATGCTGAGACCGAGCTCGACCACTGGATTTTGCATATCCGTAAACAGCATGGCGAACCCGATAATCGCGGCACCCCAGAAAAGCGTCATTATGCGGCTCAAGCGTAGCGCGGAGGCGTCGCTTAGACTGCGACTGGAAAACCGTTGAAAGACGTCAAAAATAGAGGCGCCCGCGAGTGCGTTCAACGACGACGACAGCGTACTCATGGCCGCGGCGATGATGCCCGCAAGAAGCAGCCCGGAAATGCCGGCGGGCATTCCTTCCACGATGAACTTGGGGAAAACCTCGTCTCCGCGTGAGAGCCCCAGTGCGTCCAGCGTGGCGCCGTTGTAATACGCCCACAGTAGCAGGCCGACGAGCAGGAAAAGGGCGAACTGGATCATCACACCCACTCCGCTCCAGATTATTGCGCGCCGGCCGTCCTTCAGCGAACGGCACGCCAGGATGCGCTGCACAATCAGTTGGTCGGCGCCGTGTGAGGCCATCGAGAACACCGTACCGCCGACCAGCGCAGTAACGAAAGTATAGGGTTGCGTAAGCCAGTCCGTAAGGCTCATACTTGTGTTCAGGATCTGCGTCTTGCCGTCGGCCACTGCTCGGGCCAGCCAATCAGCCGGAAGATGGCCGAGTAGCAAAAACACCGCCAGGACGGCTCCGCCCACGTAGATGATCATCTGGACTGTATCCACCCACACCACCGCCTTCAGTCCTCCGATGAAGGTATAGCAGATGGTAACGAGGCCAATAACGATGATGATTGTCGCGTAACTAATTTCCCAGCCTGCTGATAGGGCGATCACCTTGAGTGGAATAGCCGTTGCAAACAGCCGCACACCATCGGCCAGGAGCCGCGTGAGCATGAACGTAACCGAGGCCAGAGCGCGCATTCGGTCGCCAAACCGGTGGCCGAGGAACGCGTACGCTGTTTCCTGCTCGCCCCGGAAGTAGCGTGGCAGCAGAATCGCACTGACCAGAATCCTCCCAATCAGGAACCCCAGCGTGATTTGAAAGAAGATCAGCGCACCGCCGAACGCCACGGCCGGAATGCCGATCACTGTGAGTGTGCTCGTCTCGGTAGCGATGACGGAAAAGCACACGGCCCACCACGGCAGGTCGCGTCCGCCAAGGAAGTAATCGGTCGTGGTGCGTTGTTTTCCCGCCGCGCGGATGCCCAGCCACGCGATACCCGCGAGGTACACAACAATGACGGCGAAGTCGAGCGGTTGGAGCAATGCGTTGCGCGGTTTCTATTGAGTGTCTTGCGGTTTGGATTTACTTGAAAGCGATAGCGGGCGGATCAATGGACTCCAGATAGCCGCGCAACGAGCGAAGGGCCGCTTCAAAACTCTCCATCGGTGCCAGGAGGAAGTCGAAGAAGGGCTCCGCCGCTTTGTCGTAGAGCCCAACCCGAAAGTGCGCAGGCGAAGCCCCGGTGAGGTAGGCGGATGCCGCCGAAAATGGCAAAGTAAAGTCGATGGCAACGTGGGGGCGCGGGTTCCAGAAAGCTTGCAGCACTTTCTTGGTCGGGAGTCTTCGCCAGTTAAGGTCTCTGTCCGTAATGATGTCCACGGCCCCGGCAAAGGCGTCCGGCGAGTAGCTCACCTGCTCACCGAGCACTACAGGTGCAATATTGGATCGGGGCACATCAATTTCCAGCGCGAACCGCCAGGCGGCCCGCAGCATCTCGACATCGTCGGGCAGAACCAGGAGAATGCGGACGTCACGCGGATCTGAAGGCCACGGGGATACAGTTCTTCGCTGCGCCGCCTTGAGGGCGGCGCGGTAGGCCATACGTTCTCGGGCGGAATCGAACACGATCTGCGGAAACTAGGGCAAGAGAACCAGAAGCGCGGCTTCGTCGAGAATAGGGATTTCCAATTCGTTGGCCTTGTCGAGCTTCGAGCCGGCGGTCTCGCCCGCCACGAGGAAGTCGGTTTTCTTCGAAATACTGCCCGTCACTTTCCCCCCTGCTTGCTCGATCATCTTCCTGGCATCGCTGCGCTTTAGCGTCGGCAGCGTGCCGGTGAGGACGAAGGTCTTCCCGGCGATAGCCGATTCCGAGGCGGCTGCGGACGGCTCTTCTTCCGGTAGCCGCTGCGTGTTGACTCCAAACTCGTGCAGCGCTTCCACGATGCCACGGTTTTCGCTATTCGAGAACCACGACACCACGCTTTCAGCCGTTTCCGGCCCGATGCCGTGGATGGCTTCGAGTTCCTCCCGTGTCGCCTCGCCCAACGCCTCGCCGCCATTTGGTGAGGCGAAAACGCCAAGGGACGTGAATTCCGCCACGAGCAGCTTTGCGGTCGCCTCTCCAATAAACCGAATCCCGAGGCCGAACAAGAGCCGGTGCAGCGGCCTGCCTTTCGAGGTCTCGATGCCTTCCAGCAGGTTATCCACCTTCTTGTCTTTGTATCCCTCCAGCGCAAGCAAGGCGTCACGGTCCAGCGAATAGATGTCCGGGATGGCGCCGACGAGGCCTTCCTCGACCAGTTGCGCGGCCACCTTCTCCCCCATCCCCACGATGTCCATCGCGTTGCGGGAGGCGAAGTGCTCCACCAGGCGCTTTAGTTGCGCCGGGCAGGTAGCGGAGACGCAGCGGATGTCGGCCTCGCCTTCGAGGCGCACCAGCGGCTCACCGCAATCTGGA
>JADFLK010000374.1 GCA_022564455.1 Bacteroidota bacterium | reverse complement strand
GAAGACCCCGAGGGCCGTAGAAAGGTGAAGCAGGACGGTAGGATCTACCTGGGCAGGATCGTGGAGGTCGATCCTGCCAACTCTCTGGTTCGAGCGCGTCTCGTGAAAGGCAGGCGCATTGAAATGATCACCATCCGCTTGGGCGATACCCTACCCTATCGGAGAGCGCTGGGCTCTATCCAACTGGATCCTATCACCACCGATCTGCAGCAGGGGACGGAGAACAACCAGCCTGAGGATAACAACTAGCGACGTCGGAGTGCATTCGCAAGCGCATGAGCCGGACCTTAATCTCCTCTTACACAACGCCGATACCACCGGGGCACGAGTCAACTGCCCGTACCCGGTGTGGTATACGTCCGCCCACTCTTCGAAGAAACGCATGCGGTACGGCCGATAGTCCTTGCCCTCTGCCTGACCGCCCACGCCTTGCTGAAGCTGTTTTTTTTCAGCAGCATTTTTCAGGTGCACGTGGCGGGCAAAGTCTTCGTGATGTCGCAGGGTCTCCTTACACCGGTACTCCTCGCCGGTCTCGTCGAGTGGGCCGTGCTGGTGATGATCGTGATGGGAGTGCTTGGAGGGCTTCGCGCAAGGGATCTGGGCCTCGAACGTGGACTGGCCTATTCTGCCATTCTGATCTTCATCGTGCTGTGGGGTGTGTTGCAAGGTGTGACGGCAGCTATCGGAGGATTTGCGAACGGGGAGATCGCACTTCAATCGAGCAACATCAGGCTATTGCCGCTGGAACGGATTGGCCTTCCGCTGCAAGCGGTTTTTGGCAGCGGCTTGATAGAAGAAGTCCTCTACCGTGGGTTTCTTCTGACACAGGTCTACCTCATTGCAGTCCGCCGAAAAGTGAACGCACGAGCGGCACTGATGCTCGCTGCAGGGGTCTCAACATTGTATTTCGGAATCAACCACATTCCGGCAGGGATGCGCATGGGTCTCGACATGCAAGGCCTTATGATGTATGTAGGCCACGTATCGTTAGTCGGTTTGCTGTTTGCAACCCTCTACCTCCGAACCGGCAATTTGTTTGTGGCGGCTGGTGCACATGCCCTGATCAACCAGCCAACGGCTCTGTTTGCAGCACCGGTAGATCCTGCACTAATCGTTCTGGTCGGCGTTTCGTGTTTGCTTCTGAGCTGGCCGACTCTCAACCGGCGGATTGGGCTCGTCTTCACTATTGGAGCAGTGGAAGGACGACCAGCTATTTAACCGAATCAGCTGCTTCGGTTACCCTCGTACCGGCGGAAGGCAAGACACATGCGTGAGCCTTCTTCTCGGATACGTTTTCCCGGACGGCTGTCGCCTACCCTTTCGATGGCGATCGTTCTCACTACGATTCCGCTGCTGCTTGGTAGCCCGAGAGTTTCGTCTGCCCCCGATTCATTCTCTGAAGTCCGCCCAGCCCGTTCCGAAACATCTCCCGCACATGAGCGGGTCCCTCTTCGATTCGCAGGATTTTTTCGTGGACCAGGGCAGGTATGGGGAGGTGCGCCCGATCTTGATGCTGTGACTTTCCTGGCATCCTCCTGGAGCCACGGAGCTTTCTTGCCCACATTTGGAAGCTCAGACTCAGACTTCGACGAAGTGTTTCACACGCTTTCTTATGCGGAAAACGCTTCTAGACTGCCGGGATCCATACGTGGTTTATGGGGGGGGGATGTCGGCAATTCAACAAGCCTTGCAAGTTGGTTCCGCCCAGAGCATAGTCATCTTCCCAACGATACCCGACAGACCCTGGCGGATGGGATGGGCTCGACATCGTGGGGCTATCTGCTTCCGATATTATGGCCGAACGAAAACGAGGCGGCGACTCTATCTATCCGTATTTCCATGCCGCCGGTGTACACGGCGGCGCTCGCAGCCACGCTCGCGAACCAGATGATCGGAGGAGTCGATTACAGCGACCCAAGCCGCGTAGGGGTTCCGCTCCTTCGCGTCGCGGGGCATGGCGAGATGCATGTGTCGCCCAATTTCCTCGTCCGGGATTTCGCAACTCGTGATCATGCTCCGCTTGCGCGAATCGCCCCTGGGCTTGTGCTCGGGCTTGAACGGATTGTTCAAAAAGCCGGGCTGATCAACGTGATTTCCGGTTATCGGCATCGCGCGTACAACGCTTCGGTAAGAGGGGCGCGGTTCAGTAGGCATATTTCGGGGCAGGCAGCCGACATCTGGTCGCCGACAAGAAGTTCCCTCGACCTTGCCCGACACGTGATTGAAGCCATGGGGTGCAACATTGGCCTCGGTTTAGGCCGAAACACCCTCCACGTCGATGTTCGAGGAACGCTGGCAACCTGGACGTATCCGGGCGCGCCTCTCAGCGAAAGGGCTTTCGATTTCTGGGTTGCCATGCTGTGCGGCGGGCAGCCGTTTGATTTCACTCTCGATGCGATTGAGATTAGTTGGATGGCGGCCGACAGCCTGGGTATCGATTCAGACCTCGCATCCGAACCGCCGGAAACGCCCGAGGAGTGGATACGGCGGATGGGACCAGAACTGGCTGCTTACGCCGGAAGTGCGTGGCAAAGTGACGGACCCGGAGGGGTTATCATCAATTTCATACGTGGCGTTCCTCCCGCCCGCGATGGACTTGCTGGCGTGGTTCGCTATGTATCAGTGGATACCGACGAAGCGAAGGTGTACGGGCTCAGTGCTCTGATCGAGTGGATTATGTCCAGAGAGGAGGTGAGATACTTTGCATACGCAGCAGAGCTCGCAGACGGAACTATTTTTTCGGGTGTCGCCAACATGGAAAGTGATCCCATTGAGGCCGTTGCCATACCAACAGCGCGTGCAGGGCAAGCTGATCAGATGCCGAATGCTCCCGGGCGGATGCAGTCTGTCTC
>JADFLK010000373.1 GCA_022564455.1 Bacteroidota bacterium | reverse complement strand
TCAACAGGCTCCAGAAGTTCTCCAGACCGTTGGTGTGGACATTGCCCTCGGCGTAAGAAATGGCGTGGTCAATGACTTCATGCTCGTACTCGTCACGCAACTTGGTGTAGGCACCTAGCGCGTCGGTGAAGACGTTCGCTCCCTTCTCCACGTTCGCCCGAACCTCGGGATCAAGGATTTTGCCGCTGTTACCAGCCACGACCTTGGCGCGAACCTGAGAGGCGTTGTCGTCGTCGCCACGCTGGAGGATTCCCATTACAGGAGTCTTGCCTTTCCAGCCGGTCTCGCCACCGATCACGCGCTCTTTCTTCGCCTTGTGCATGAACCGGGCCTTGCCGCCGATGTAAGTCTCGTCCACCTCTACCTCGCCGTCCATCTTATCGAAGGTCTCGGACTGCATCGCAAGCCTTATGCGGTGGAGCATGAACCACGCGCTCTTCTGAGTCACGCCTATTGCGCGGGAAAGCTCGTAGCTGCTGATACCGTTCTTGCAGTTGACGAGCATCCACATGGAAGGGAGCCACTTGGAAAGCGGAATGGCGGAGTCCTCGAAGATGGTTCCCATCTTGATCGAGAACTGCTTCTTGCAATCCCGGCACTTCCAGATGCGGCGGGACTTGAGGAAGTAGTGCTCGCCGATACTCCCGCACTTCGGGCAATCCTGCTCGCCGGACGGTCAGCGAAGGTTGGCCACGAACGTAAGGGCTACCTCTTCGTCTGCGAAGTAAGTAACTGCTTCCAAAAGGGTTTCGGGTGCTTTATCGACGTTGGGCATGGGTCTATGTTTCTTCGTTGTATACCCAAGATAGCTAAATTAGCTTGGTGTGTCAAGTATATTATTGCCCTTTTAAAGGGGGCGGCATACCGAGCCTCCGACCCTTCGTCGAGGATCAGCTATTCCTCGTACAACAAGTACGCCTCTCGCTGCACCTTGAAGGCCTCCACATCATCGCTCCATGCTTCGATGATGTCCTCCGGTGAGGCGCCATCAACCAGCATCTGTCGCAGGCGATCCGTGCCGCAGAGCTTCGCCAGCCAGTCCGCGTTGAAGAAGTTGCGGCGGGCAGCGGCGGGCGCATCGTGGTAAAACGCATGGAGGAGATGAACGCCCGTGGCGACCGGCTGGAAGGCCTCGGGATCTGAAACCTTGATCAGCACCCCGTGCACCTGCCGGCCTCGGTGCGTGGGGTTGGAGGCCATGCCGGGAATGGACTCGGGCGTGTAGGTGACGCCCTCGAACGACACGCCGGGCAGTTCGCGGGCATTCAGTTCGTGCTCAAGGGTCTCTTCATCTGCCCACGGTGCACCGGCCACGAGAAACGGCGTACGCGTCCCGCGCCCTTCATTCACGGCCGAGTTCTCGAACAGCGCGGCGCCCGGATAGGCGCGGGCTGTAGCTACATCCGGGATGTTGGGGGAGGGCTGAATCCATGACAGGCCCGTTTCTTCCCATGTTGTGGATCGTGTGTAGCCGTCGAGGGCAATCACCCGAAGGTCCAGGTTCTCCAGTCCGGAGAGCAGCCCTTCCCCTTTAATCATTCTGGCCAGTTCGCCCACCGTCATGCCGTGGGTTTGCGGGATGGCGTACTGCCCGACGAACGACATGTGGCGGCGCTCCATCAGAAAGCCCTCCACGAGGCCACCGATTGGGTTGGGGCGGTCGAGGACGACGAACGGGATGCCTGCCTCGGCGGCAGCTTGCATCGAAAGGCCCATCGTGGAGATGTAGGTGTAGAACCGCGCCCCGACGTCCTGCATGTCGAACACGAGGGCGTCGAGACCACGAAGCTGTGCCTGTGTCGGTTTCCTGCGGCTCCCGTGGAGGCTGTACACCGGAACGCCCGTGGCCTCATCGCGGCCGCCCGAGATGTGATCGCCTGCCTCCGCGGTGCCCCGGTAGCCATGCTCCGGCCCGAAAATCGCGGCCAGGATTACGTTCGCCGCCGCATCCAGTCGATCTATAACGTGCGCCGGGCCTCCGTCCGAGGTGTCCACACGCGCCGTGTGGTTTGTCACCAGACCAACATTCCATCCAGCCAGATCCGCGAACCCATCATCCACCAACCGCTGTGCACCCGTGCGGACAGTCTGTGCGGAATCCCGGTACATCGCGACGGGTTCGGGTGCATCCGAAACCTGGCAGGCGGCGAGGAAGAGAGTGGCCAGGAGAAGCATTCTTTGAGTGTGAGAGAATGAGAGTGTCGGGGTATGAGAGTCGCAATCCATATGCCGAACAAAATCGCTCATCCTCTCACCCCCTCAAACTCACATTCGCCGACTCAATGCCGGAACCGCACGGTGTACGTCACGGTCGCCGTTTCGTCGGGCGCGAGGTGGACCGGAAACTCGATGGTGCGCGAATCCAGTTCGGAATAGTCGTGGCTGTGCCGCGTGATGGTCCAGTCACCCCAGAGGCGTTCAACGATGTCCACATCCACGGCAGTTTCCTTTCGATTACGCACCTCGATTTCGTAGGTCTGCTGGGTGACGCGCCGGGAGATGACGCGGTTGTCCGTTTGCCTTCGCGTGCCCACCACGTCGAACGCGTCGCCGATGTAGAGGCGGATCGTTTCGTTGCGTGGGGTGTGGTTGATGAGATCCTCGCCGAGGAATTGCAGATTGCCCCGGCTGTCCTTCTTGTAGACGCGCACCTTTCCCTTCGGGAGCGGCATGCCCATGCTGTTGCTCTCGGAGTTCTCCATTTCGAGCACGATGGCAGCGCTCATTTCCTCGGTAGCGCCGCCCGCCCCCGGCCGCCGTTGGCGGTAGAATGGGAAGTACGTCCCGTAGCCGTCGAAAATCAATCTGCGCTCTACGCCCACGCCACTGGCGCCGAAGAGCTCCATCTGCTT
>JADFLK010000028.1 GCA_022564455.1 Bacteroidota bacterium | reverse complement strand
ACCGAAAGAACAGACATCTAGTCCCAAAACCCGTAATCCCTGCCTTCCGCGCATTTGGCGCATGTGAATCCAACGCAGTTGGCCGCGCCCATGGCGCAAATGCATGCAACGCAGTTGCTCAGGCTGCAGTGATGGCTGACTCGACCCACTCGCGCTCCGGCACGCCCTTGTAGCCATTGGGTGTGAAGTACACCCGGCAGCGCGGCGTGAAATCGTCCGTCTCTTCATAGCCCGGCTCCACGTCATTACCGTCGATGCGAATCGTTGCTCCTACAACGGGCCTACCCCAAGAGAGTGCTGTTCCAGTTACTTCAGCAGGAGCGAACTGGCCGGTGAAAGCCATTTGGTTCGCTTGATCGGCGACGACGGTGATCTGCTGCGGGTTCGTCAGCATCAGTCCGGCGGGCAACCCTTGTAGCGTGACCGTGTGAAGGCCCGGCTGCAGGTCAGTGAACTGGGCCAGTCCCTGAGCGTCAGTGGTGTCCTTTGTGTTTACCATGTCAGGATCGGTAAGGAACACCTCCACATCCGCGAGCGGATCACCGTCGCCCGTAACGAGGACCGTGAGAAACGTCCCTAACACATCGACGGTGATCGCCGCGGTCTGCCCGTTCGCGGCCAGCGGACGAAGACCAACGCCCGTACGCGCAAGGGTCGCAAGAAAACCGTTGCCGGGAGGAAGAAGGTGCCGCGCAAGTAGCGCCCCCTCCGAATAGCACGGCGTGCGCACGCAGGACATCCCGCAAAGCGGGACCACCCCTGAAGCGCCCGCCGAGACTCAAACACCTCCACCCTCACGCTTACCTCAACCATGGCAAAGCACCAGAAAGGCCGCCGCAAGAAGATTCAGGTTGAATCGAACGGGGCCGCCTACGTCAAGGCGACTTTCAACAACGTGATGATCACCATCACCGATACGTATGGCAACACGATTTCGTGGAGTTCCTCCGGCAAGATGGGCTTCAGGGGATCGCGTAAGAACACGCCTTACGCGGCACAGGTGGCCGCTGCCGAAGCTGCCAAGGAGGCTTACGACCTCGGTCTCCGCCGCGTGGACGTTTACGTGAAAGGCCCCGGCTCCGGCCGCGAGGGCGCCGTTCGCGCCCTCGCCAACGCCGGCCTCGAAGTCCTTACCATTCGCGACACCACTCCCATCCCACACAACGGCTGCCGGCCGCCGAAGCGTCGCCGCGTCTGACGCGCTGCGCTCCGGTGTAAATCCGGTTACGGACGCTGGTTTCCCGCAAGCGGGAGGCCGGGAGCTTGGGACTCCCCGTTGGGCGCGCCGTACGTCTGTCATCATTCACGACACTCGAGAACTACGACCTATGGCCCGTTATCGCGGACCCAAACAGAAACTCGCACGCCGATTCGGCGAGCCGATCTTCGGCCCTTCGAAGTCGCTGGAGCGCAAGCCTTACGGCCCTGGCCAGCACGGCAACAACCGCCGCCGCAAGGAGAGCGAGTACTCCGTGCAACTCAAGGAAAAGCAGAAGGCGAAGTACACCTACGGCTTGCTTGAGCGCCAATTCCGGAACCTTTTCAAGAAGGCCGCCGCCAAGAAGGGCGTCACCGGCGAGAACCTCCTGAAGTTTCTTGAGGCCCGCCTCGACAATGTGGTGTTCCGTCTTGGCTTTGCACGCACGCGCCGGCAAGCCCGGCAGCTTGTCAACCACGGCCACATCATGGTGAACGAGCGCGTGTCATCCATCCCGAGCCACCAGCTCCGCCCCGGCGACATCGTGGAGGTGCGCCCGCGCAGTAAAAACCTGATCGTCATTCAGGATGCCGCCGACCGCGGCCGCCGCTCCTTCCCGCACCTCGAAGTGGACCGAAACAAGCTTACAGGCAAGTTTCTCGACTTCCCCGAGCGCGCGGACATACCGGAAAACATCCGCGAGCAGCTCATCGTTGAGCTCTACTCGAAGTAAGCCTTCGTGCAGGTTTCCTCTTTCAGCACACCTTCTCTCAGCACAGTCTCTTCCGACACAGTATCGGCGAAGGACGCTTCGCCTTGTGCTAATCACTGACTAGAACAAAGCCCCAACTCAATGAATACGATCCAGCTTCAGATGCCCGACGGCGTCCATGTTGAGGAGATGAACGACACCTTCGGGAGCTTCGTCGTCCAGCCGCTCGAGCGCGGTTTCGGCGTCACAATCGGCAATTCGTTTCGCCGCGTGCTGCTTTCCTCGCTCGGCGGATCGGCCATCACGGCCATCAAGATCGACGGCGTTCAGCACGAGTTTTCGACGATCAAAGGCGTTACGGAGGACGTGACGGACATCATCCTGAACCTCAAAGGCGTCCGTTTCAAGGCGGGCGAGGAAGAGGAAGGCCAGATTTCTTTGACGCTCGAAGGCCCCGGTACGTGGACGGCGAAGGACATCGGCGCCGTGACGAGCGACTTCGAGGTGCTCAACCCCAAGCATCACATCGCGACGCTCGCCGAAGACGCGGAAGTCCGCGTGGATCTGCGCATCGGGCAGGGTACCGGCTACGTGCCGGCCGATGACAACAAGCGCGCGGACGACCCGATTGGCGTCATTGCCATCGACTCGATCTTCACCCCGATCCTGAACGTCCGCTACCACGTTACCCCTACCCGCGTCGGCCAGAAAATCGACTACGAGAAGCTGACGGTCGAGATAGAAACGGACGGCTCGGTGACGCCCGAAGAGGCGCTTACACGGGCTGCTGCCATCCTCCGCGACCACATCGCTCTCTTTGTTGAGGTGGAGGCCGAGGCCGAGCCCAGTGAGGAAGAGAAGGAAGTGGACGCGGAGGTTCAGCGTGTCCGCGCCCTCCTCGCGCAGAGCGTGGACGACCTCGACCTCTCGGTTCGCGCGCAGAACTGCCTCCGCGCCGCGTCCATCAAAACCATCGGCGACCTCGTCCGCCGCGAGGAGAGCGAGATGCTCAAGTTCCGCAACTTCGGCCGCAAGAGCCTCCTCGAACTCTCCGACGTACTTACAGAGCGCAATCTGCGCTTCGGCATGGATATCAGCCGCTTCATCGAAGAGCCTGCCTAAGGATTGAAGGTTTCAGATATAAAGGTTCTAAGATTCAATTCTAACAACCTGACATCTTCAACCTGCAAATCTTTAATCTCTAAAACAATGCGACACGCAAACAGAATCAAGAAGCTCGGGCGTACGAGCGCGCACCGTAAGGCCACGCTGGCGGCGCTCTCGTCGGCGCTCATCGAGCACAAGCGGATCACCACGACGCTTCCTAAGGCGAAGGCGCTCCGTTCGTTCGTTGAGCCCATCATCAACCGCGCGAAGGATGACACGACGCACAACCGGCGTCAGGCATTCCGGCGCCTGCGGAACAAGGAAGCGGTCAAGACGCTCTTTGGCGAAGTGGCCGAGGTGCTCGGAAGCCGTCCCGGAGGTTACACGCGCGTAGTGAAGCTCGGGCAGCGTAGCGGCGACGCCGCTGAGATGGCCATTATCGAGCTCGTGGACTTCAACGACATAAAGCCGGAAGGTGCAACCTCGGGTAAGAAGAAGACACGCCGCAGCCGCCGCAAGTCAACAGACACCGCTCCTGCCGCCTCCGCTTCCGCCGACGAGGCCGTTGCCGACGAAGCCGCTGCAGAGGCGGGAGACGCCGTTGAGGTTGCTGAAGAAGAGGTGGCCGAGGTTAGCGAGGAAGCCACTGCCGAAGTAGAAGAAGCTGTCGAAGCCGCCGGAGAAGACGTTGCTGAGGCTGCTGTCGAAGTGGAGGAAGCCGCCGAGGCAGAAGTAGCCGAGGCTGCCGTTGAGGTTGCTGAAGAAGAGGTGGCCGAGGTTAGCGGGGAAGCCGTTGCCGAAGTAGAAGAAGATGTTGAAGCTGCCGAGGCAGAAGTTGCTAAGGCTGCCGCGGAGGTAGAAGAGAGTGTTGAAGCCGCCGAAGAGGAAATTGTTGAGGCAGTTCTTGAGGTGGAAGAGGAAGTTGCGGAAGAAGTAGCCGAGGCTGCTACCCATGTTGAGGAGACCGTAGAAACTGCTGAGGAAGAGACTGCCGAGGCCACCGCCGGCGCGGAAGAGGTTGTAGAGGAGACGGTTGAGGCAGAGCCCGCAACCGGGACAGAGCCCGTTACCGAGGCGACGGATGAAGCTGCTCCGGAAGCTGATGAGGCCGAGAAAGCACCTTCCGATGAAGCCGAAGCGGCCGACGAAGGCGACGAAGAAAAGGCCGAGTAACTTTACCCACCGAATGGACTAAGAACGGGCTCCGTCCACCTGGACGGAGCCCGGTTTGTTTTGTGGCTTACGGACACCCACAAGGGACGTCCCTACGGTTACTCGACGGGTTCGGAGGGCGGAGCAATCGCAGGGGCCGTTGCCTGTGTGGGCGGAGCAGCCGCAGGGGCCGTTGACTGTCTGCGCGCCGCCTCCTGCCGTATGGCGTCGTTGACTGCGCGATTCTTCCGTTGGACTCCAACAAAATCCAATGCAACGGGGAGCACGCCAGCAACCAGCCCCATTTCGAGCGCCACGAATAGCTTGCTGGGTGCTAGCGTCGCGGAAAGAATGACGCCCACGACGAAGTGGCCCAGGACACCTAAGAGGCTGTTGAAATATCCCATCTTGTCTGCGACGGCCACTCTCGGCCGATCTCTGCGTTCCGAGATGCTCTCCGAATCACCGATTCGACTGCGATCTCGCGCCTTGATCTCGACCAAGATTGGCTCGTCTCGGCGACAGAGCGGCTAATTCAACAGCCTCCTAAGAGGCTGTTGAATTACGACTGGGTGGGGCATCCGTGAGGGATATGCGCACCCTTGCCAAGGGCGCGTGGCCGTCAAGTTTGAACCCTACCCAGGGTGATGCCTCAAGCCTCGGTGCGTATCGCAAGGGATCGAGAGGATGCAGATCCCTAAGTTTACATTGAAACAGGGTTTATGCGTATAGTTCGTTCCCTTGTAAAACCAATTGTACGTTCGGGGCATTTGTCGTCAAACCCGGCTCTGACGGTATCAATATTTCGTACAGTTCGCGCTCCTGTCCAACAACTCTTACACTTTTTGCCCTTGTTCGTTGAATCTCCCTCTGCTAACCTCCAATCGCGGATGGATCCAACCAATTCTCCCTAACCTGTTCCCACGCTTAGTCGTGTACTCAAATGCGAACGCTCCTCCTTCCCCTCAGCCTTTTAGGCTGCCTCGGTTTCGTTACACTCACCGGCCTCGCTCATGCCCAATCCGTGCCTCCCGTGTTCGTGGATGGCAACCCCACCTGCGGGGACGCCGGGTATTCGGACGAATTCGCGTTCAAGATCGACTTTCCGCCATTTGACGGGACCCACGATATCATCATCGATGGCGACGTTGTCGGCGAGGTTACCGTCCATAATCCCCCGCCCGGAAACCCGGACGACCACTTTTTCACATGGGAGTCCACGCTTGCTATACACGCAGTGATCGCCAAGGGTGGGCCGAACGCAAACATCTATCACTACGCACCCTCGGCTACCGAGGATCTCACGCTGCCGGGCCTTGTCCCGCCGTTCAACGTAGCCTCCGGTATGCCCTACGACATCAGCCACATCGACTTCTGCATCGATCCGCCGACCGGCTGCGAGTTCAATCTGCGTGTCATGAATCCGGAGGTTGATCCAGGCGATGCCCTCGGCATCATGTTCCACCTGCAACACAACCGACTCCAGACCGTCCGCCGTGCCTTCTTCCTAGAGATTTTGGACACGGACCGCACCACGGTGCTCTTCAGAAGGCAGAGCCGGATGTACGAGATTGCCTACCAGGACGAAATCAACCGAAACTGGGCACTGAACCTCCCGAACCTTGAGCCGGGGGTTTATTCACTGCAGATGGGCATCGAAGGCATGACTCAGGGCCGAGTGCTGGCTTGGAAACGCTTCGTCGTAAGGCCAGGTGCTCGTCAGGCCGCCCCGAGCTCGGTTGCCTTGCCGGAGCAGTTGGACGGAGAATGGATTGCGGTAGCGGCAGCAGGCGCATTGCCATCGGACTATGTGTTGACGCAGAACTACCCGAACCCGTTCAACCCGGCCACAGAGATCGGGTTTGCTCTGCCGGAGTCGGCACACGTTCGCCTGGTGGTCTACGACGTGCTGGGTCGCCAGGTCCGTTTGCTCCTCGACGGCACGATGGAGGCTGGTACGCACCAGGTGGTCTTCGATGCGAGCGACCTACCAAGCGGTACGTATCTCTACCGGCTGGAGACGCCGCAGGGTAGCGTAGTACGGACGATGCTACTGGCGAAGTAAAGCGCCCGAGATCTCAATCGCAACAGCGACAAAGGGGCAGGCCGAGTAACTTCGTCTTCCCGACCAAGCGCTTATGGGCTCCGTCCACGTGGACGGAGCCCGGTTTGTTTTGAGGACTCCTGTTCGGGCAACAAACCTCCGAATGGGCATGCCTTGCTATGTTCCGGCAAACCAGATCATTCCTCATGCCACGTTTGGTTCCTACGTTTGATGCCCTCGCCACCCAGGGATTTGGCGCACAGGCCGGTTTTCTCTCTGAAGACGAATGCAGCGCACTCCTCAAGCAAATTGCTACCTACCGCTCAACGCACGAGCTTCCAGAAGTCTACCGCGCCGCCGGCGACCGGCCGCTTCATTATCGCGTGATTGACGGTGAGTGCATCTCAGCGGATCTGCCGGATCTGATCTCCCTCTACGCGCGCATCAACATCATTGTCAACGAGGCGATGGGGGAAGAATTGGTTCCGCTGGAAGATCGGCGCGTGGGGCTCAATGTGAATGTGACCCCGGCGGGCGGCACCTACCGCTGGCACTACGACCGAAACGCCGTGACGGCGATCCTGTACCTCAACGCCGTGCCTGGAGGCGAAACGGAGATTTATCCGAACTACAGGTTGTTCATGGAAGGAGCCCGGTACTCAGCGCTCCAGCGAATAGCAGATCGGGTTCTGGAGATGCGGATTGTTCGCGGTATGTTCGGGAAGTTGGTGCGTGTGGCTCCCGAGCCAGGCTTGCTGGTAGCGATGCGCGGCAACCGCTGCTTGCACAGTGTTCGTCCGGTTGAGGGCGACGCCGACCGCATCAACGTGATCATGGCCTACGACCGGCCCGGCGTACAATTCGCCGTTGCGCCGCAACTTGATCAGTACCTGTACCAAGGGCAGGCAGTCGCCGAATCCGACCCGGATTACGGTTAGGCGTAGTAGTTCGTACTTACGTAAAGCGGGTTGCGGCTCACCCGCACAGGGAGGGACAGCGCTTGAACGAGGCAATGTAAGCGCCGACGCTCAGACGAGGTAAGGCGCTGAATCCCTTTGTCGGGTGCGCCACGGGCTATATGGCCGGGTGGTTTACGGAGATGCCGACGCCGCCTCCACGTCAACCGACAGCCCGTGGCCCATGTTGTATGCCTCCCGCGTGAGAGTTACGGTGCCGTAGTCCGTATAAAACGTCTCGGACTGACCACGCTCAATAGCGGCTAGTAGGCCCTCGGGCATCTCCAGGTCAAGCCGAGCGAACAGCGTTCGGGTCAACTCCTTGAAGCGTGACACGACTGGGAGGCCGCGTTGCTCGTTATAGATGCTGGCATTGAGTTGGAAGCGCTCAACGCGCTCCCTCACATCAGACTGGGCGTAGTGATTGATCACGTTCGGCACATCGCCGACGTAGGTGTAGCCCCCCGGCGTCACTTCGAGTTGGGCTATGCATCCATAGCCCATGCCCTGGCGGTAGCTCCATCCGCTCGAAGATGACGGTGCAAGACCTTCAGCCGCGAGAGCGTTGCAGATACGGTTTGGATCGGCAAACGCTGGGGGCCCCTCGTCTTCCGCGCCGACCTCAGCGGCCATTGACTCTGGAGCCGTTGTTGGTTCAGGCATCCGCACGTCCTGCTGCGGTGCTGGCTCCTCCGGTGCAGCACAGCCGATCAGGAGAGCGAGTGATAGGAGAGTGCGGTGAGGCAAAGCGTTCATGCTCGGGAGGCCATATAACGTATTTCAGTGTCCACCCAAATTACTCACTACCACCGATGCCCCACCTGCTTCGCTAACGCAGCATATTGAACAGGATGAGGAGCCGCTCACTGTCGGTCCACCGTATCCAACCAGTCCGCATCGAATTGACGTCGATCAGCCATGCTGTCACCTTCTTGTCATCATCGTCACCCCTGGATGTGATTTGACGAGTAGTGCGTATTACGTAGTACACTTCCGTGGATCGCAGTCAACACGCAACACGCACTACGCAACAAAATCATGTGCGTCCTCTTCTTCGCTCACCAGGTTCATCCGCGCTACCGGCTTGTCTTCGCGGGCAACCGGGACGAGTTCTACGAGCGTCCTGCGGCGGCTGCGGAGTGGTGGGAGGACCACCCAAGCATTTTGGCCGGGCGAGATCTGGAGGCCGGAGGAACGTGGCTCGGCGTGACGCGAGAGGGGCGATGGTCCGTCGTTACGAACGTGAGAGATCTACCGGCGCACCAAGACCGCGACCGCTCGCGCGGGGATCTCGTCAAAGACTTCCTCGCCGGTTCGAGTCCGCCGGAGGCTTTTGCGAGGCAGGTTTTTTCGGAGCGAGGTGAGTTCAACCCCTTCAATTTGATCGTCGGCGATGCGGAGACCGTCTGGATTGTTTCGACCCACACGGACGCGCCCGAAGAACTCGCGCCGGGCATTTACGGCCTCTCCAACGCCACCCTCGACGAACCGTGGCCAAAGGTGAAGCGCGGCCGAGCAGCGTTTGAAAGGGCGCTGGAAGAAGCAGAGCCCAATGCGGAGGCGTGCCTCGCGCTCCTCCGCGACAGCGAGAAAGCCCCCGATGACGAATTGCCCGATACAGGCGTAGAATTGGACATGGAGCGGATGCTGTCGCCGCTCTTTATCGCAAGCGGCCGCTATGGTACCCGAGCCAGTTCGGTCATCCTGCTGAATGAAGACGGAGGACGGTTCGTGGAGCGTACCTATCGAGCCGGTGGCATAGAGGGCGGAACGGTGGAGTTCTCGTTTTGACAACGGACGGCAGACGGCAGCCAGGGGTCAGGGGTCAGTTTTCGCACTTCGCACATTTCAAGCACACTGCCTACTTTCAACCTTCAACCTGCATCCTGTAACCTCCAACCTGTAACCTCCAACATTTTCCCTTCACCCTTTTCCCTTCGCGATGAGCGTACGCCTCGCCATGTGGAGCGGCCCGCGCAACATCTCGACGGCGCTGATGCGCTCGTGGGGGAGCCGCGCGGACACGGCGGTGGTGGATGAGCCGCTCTACGCCTTCTACCTGAAGGAAACCGGCCTGCCCCATCCGGGGCGCGAGGCCATCCTGCAATCGCAGCCAACGGACTGGAAAACCGTCGTCGAGCAGCTTTCAGGGCCGATTCCGGACGCCAAGGCCCTCTTCTACCAGAAGCACATGGCGCATCACCTGTTGCCGGACGTGGGCCGCGAGTGGTTGATGGAAGCGTCTTTCCGCCACGCCTTCCTCATCCGCGAGCCACGCGCGATGCTGGCCTCGCTGGCAAGGGTCATCCCGGAGCCGCGCGTTGAGGACACCGGCCTCCCGCAGCAGGTGGAGTTGTTCGAGCGGTTCCGCAATCGGTCTGGCACGCCACCTCCGGTCATCGACTCGCGAGACGTGCTCGCAAACCCGGAAGGCATGTTGCAGAGCCTCTGCGATGCACTCGATGTTTCGTTCGATCCAGCGATGCTGGCGTGGGAGGAAGGTCCGCGTAACACGGATGGCGTGTGGGCGGAGCACTGGTATGCCAGCGTGGAGAAGTCGACCGGGTTTGAGCCTCTGCGAAACGAACAGGCGGAACTTCCTTCGATTTTGGAACCCGTCCTGAAGGAATGTGAGTCGTACTACGAGCAACTCTATCCGCATCGCCTGCGAGCAGACTAGGAGCCTGTCAGGTGCTCGAAGACGCCGCGCGCCGAGGCCTCCCAGGAGTGCTGTTTTGCGATCTCGACAAGTTTAGTGCGCTCGCCGACCGATTGGCCTTTTTTCTGAATGGCCTCCACGTGCGCCAGCCAGTCGGCGGGGTCATCGGCCAGCAGGCACGACGGCGGGATAGACTCAAGTTGCGCCATTACGTGCGACGTCGCCAGAAACGGAACGCCGTGTGCGATCGATTCCAGCAGCTTCAGCTTCGCGCCGGTTGCGTACTCAAAGGGCAGCAGCGTGAAACTCGCTCTGCGGAGCAACTCATGCAGCAGTTCGTCCGGTGCGTCGGGATGTAGCCTCCAGCCATGTTCCTCGCACATCGATTTGATTCTGGCCGCCGGTGAGTTGCCGACAACGTCAACGTGCAGCGCTCCGCCGAAATGCTGCTTGAGGGTTGGGAAATAGCGTTCCCCGAAATACTCCAGCGCGTCAGCGTTCATTATCACGCCGAGCGAGCCTACGAACAGTAGGCGAACGTCTGTGTTCGGAGGCTGAGCCAAAGGCGGCTCCTCCGGGATCACCACGCCGATGGGTGTGATGATGGACCGATGGTTCGGTGCGACTGCTAGGTATCCTTCGCGGTCTGTCTCGGTGACGTGGCTGAGCAGGAACTGATCGCCGCACGCTCGCACAGTCGAGGCGGTCCACTGCTCTGACAGCTTCGCAACGAGTTTGGCAACAGGGTTCGTAGCCGCCTCTCGGAGCGTCCGGTACCATTTGAAGTCGTCGTTGTGGGTCTCCACAAGATGTGGCCTAGCGTCACGGTGCGGGTCCTCTTTCAATAGCGGCACGGAATACGGGTAGCTGCCCACTACACATCCGTACGCGGGATCGGCAAGGTGCTCTCTGGCCTTTGCGCGGAATTCCCTGGTGACGAACTTTTCCAGTTGGTACTGAGTGCGCCGGAGAATCGTGCGGAGCGCAGCCTGTTTCCTTGAGCGGGTCGGATTGGCGTACGTGATCGTGCGGGTTGGCTCTCCGTTTTTGTACCGGATGATCGTGCTCTGGCCAACGATGTCTACATACGGCACGAATCGGCTGAATGCC
>JADFLK010000372.1 GCA_022564455.1 Bacteroidota bacterium | reverse complement strand
ATGAAGGTTCTCGCTCTTGAATCGTGGTATGGTGGCTCGCACCGGCACTTTCTGGATGATCTCGAACGCCACAGCAGCCACGATTTCAGAAAGGTGACCCTGGTGGCCCGCTACTGGAAATGGCGGATGCAGGGCGGAGCGGTAACGTTGGCGCAAAAGGCCGGCGAAGTCGTTGGCGAGGGCTTCACGCCGGATGTGATCTTTGCCACCGACATGGTGAATCTGCCTGCATTTCTGGCCCTGGCCCGCGGCCACTTCGCAGACACGCCGGTTGTGCTCTACTTCCACGAGAACCAGCTCACGTACCCAATCCGCGACGGCCAAGAGCGCGACTACACGTACGCCTACATCAACTACCTCTCGGCGCTGGCCGCCGACCGCGTGGTGTTCAATTCGCAGTACCACCACGACCAGTTCTTTGCCGCGCTGCCGACGCTCCTCAAGCGCTTTCCGGATTACACGCACCTCGGTACGCTCAGCGATCTTCGGGCAAAGAGCTCGGTACTTCATCTTGGCCTCGACCTCGCCGGCCTGGATGAGTTCGCACCGGCCGCTGAGGCGGAACGCGCCCACGACGACGGCCCGCCCATCGTGCTGTGGAACCAGCGGTGGGAGTACGACAAGAACCCCGAGGGATTTTTCCACGTGATGAACCGGCTGGACGACGCTGGTGTCCCGTTTCGCCTCATTCTCGCGGGCGAGCATTTCGAGGAGCAGCCTGAGGGCTTCGAGCGCGCCTTCGAGCGGTACGCAGATCGCATCCTGCACTACGGCTACGCCGAGAACTTCGCCGAGTATAGCAGCCTGCTCCACCGCGCGGATATTGTGGTCTCCACGGCGCGGCACGAGTTCTTTGGCATCGCCATGCTGGAGGCCATCTACTGTGGCTGCCACCCGTTATTACCCAATCGGCTCACGTACCCAGAACTCATTCCGGAGAACCTGCACAGCCCGCTCCTCCACGCGCCGGTACTCTATGAGGACGAGGAAGGGTTGTTTGACATCCTCAAGCGGATGCTCACAGGCGAAGACCAGCCGCTACCCAAGAACGTCTTGCAGGAGATTCCGGCGCACCTGGCGTGGAGGGAGCACGCCCCGGCCTTCGATGCACTGTTCGAGGAAGTCGCGTTGAGGTAGGGCGCGCTCGCCGAGTGCGCTGCCATAATTGGGATGTATTCGGGGCCTCGACGAGTCGTTCCTACCCGTATTCGGCACAATGGCAATCCACCGGTAGAGCGGTTGTAGGCGTTGTCTCTTCAAACACCCATTGCCAATGCCCCTGCGGACACGGCATGCCGTGTCCCTACGGAACTACCGGAACTTCAGCGCGATATCCCTGCCTACTCACTTTCTGACCGCGTCTAATCGAAGGCTTCGGCGAAATGTCGTTGATGCCGGAACGGGTCTGAAGAGCATGCAATGCCGCGTCGAACGGATCGGCGGGACGCTTACCATCGCCACTTCTCCGGATGGGGGCCAGTCTGCGCTCGCATAGATGTGGCGAGTTCTCGTGATACCCGAAGCCCGTGAACGCGCCTATCCTTGAACGGACACCGCCGGTTATGACAACTGGAGACAATACGCCGGTTCGGCTGGATGAGGACAACGCGCTGCTGCGGGATGGACCACTCGAAGAGGTGATGGATAGCGCCGAAAGGATGTCGTGTTTGGTCGTGGCAGGGGAAGCCGAGGCCCTCGTTGCACTGGATGCAGGGCACGTTCTCGACATTGTGCTCATGGATATCGGCTTGCCCGGCATGAACGTGATTTAGGCCATACGGTTGTTCAGGCAACGCGCGTCTGAGTTGTGCATCGTAATGTTCACCGTCCACCATGAAGACAATAAGGTGTTCGATGCTATTTACGCCGGCGCGTCGGGGTATCTCCTCAAACCGGCTTCATCTAAGAGACGGTTGAATAATGTGCTTTGAAGCCGAGACAAGTGAATCGCGGTCAATATCAAGGTGCGAAATCACAGACGAATCGGTGATTCGATGAGATATTTGCAACGATGAGATCGTGCAATTTCACCGTTTTGCGGGAAGGCAGGTAGAGTTTTCAGCAGCCTCTCAGAGTCAAGGTCTCTGTTGCCGTACGTAGACGCAGGTTGGACTGGAGGCGTAAGTAACACTCAAGAAGCTGTTTTTAGGCGGCTTCGATAGTACGCGGCTTTCTGTGCATAGCCGCCACGGGTTGCTAACAAGTTTTCTGATTCGCACTCTCTGCTGGAAATAAGGTCGGCAAAATGGCTTGGGCGACTCGCAGGCCTGGTTCCGGTTCCTCCCTCAACAACCTATCCGTGGTAAAATGGCTCTCTTTACTTCCAGCAGCCGCTGTTTCTCAATAAGCTCGGCTGCTCTGCTGGCCGCATCGCTTCGCTGCCCTTCCCGCTTCGGCACAGTCGCTCAGCAGTGTCCTCGCGATAGACGCGCTGGGCCTTGAGCAACCGCAGAGTTGGGGTCAACAGGCTTAACCACCGACCAATGGTTTCGCAGTCGACTGTACCGCGGGCCAGTTCGTTTTCTACAATTTTGCCACAGTTGCCTTCAATCATATAGCCGGCGGACAAGAGATTGGCCAGACGTTTACGGCCCCGTGCGATGGTGTGTTGGTCGAGATCGACATGATTCACCAGAAGAATCCAGGCGCGCCATTGCCGACGCTGGACGGTACGCTCTTCGTTTATGATGGCTTTGGGACGGGTGGTACCGTTCTGGGCTCTCAGGCATTCAGCGAGCCGGTCGTTCCACCTGCTACGGCACTCTTCGGCGTCCTGGTTCTTGACGATCCGATTCCTGTCACCATGGGCATAGTCTATTCGTTTTTTGCTGACCTGGATACGGGTTCAACGCTGCTTCACGCGGAAAACCCCGGCCCTTATCCGGACGGT
>JADFLK010000027.1 GCA_022564455.1 Bacteroidota bacterium | reverse complement strand
TAGGGGATCGTCTCCCTTTCAAATTGCCCTGCTTCGCCATCTCCTCCCTGTTTTCGTACTTCTGCTCGTTGCGTGTACCGATGCGCCCGCGTCCGATTCCGAGCAGGGTCCGCCCATGGTGGCCGTCTCGGATACCACGACCGCCGACGCGGAGACGATGGCTGCCTTCGAGCGCGTGATGACCACAGCGCGCACCGAAGCCTTCTCTGAGCGCCCGTTCGGGGCGATCGTCCAATCGGTCGGGGAGGTGCTAATCGGTGCGCGGTATCAGGACGGGTTGCTGGATGTCAGCGCCGAAGAAACGCTGGTGGTCGATCTGACGGCGTTTGACTGCGTACTCTACGTCGAGAACGTGCTGGCGCTGGCGCGCGGCATCGCACAAGAGAACTACTCGTTCGCCGGCTACGTTGCCAACCTCGAAGACCTCCGCTACCGGAACGGCACACTGGACGGCTATTGCTCGCGTCTGCATTACTTCACCGACTGGATGTACGACAACGCCTTGCGCGAGCACGTGACTAACATTACAAGGGACATCGGCGGAGAGGCCCTGCCCAAGACGCTCGATTTCATGACGACCCACCGCGGCGCCTACGCGCGCCTCGTCAGCGACTCCACCTTTGCTTGCATTTTGGGGATGGAGGAGCATATCCTGGGCCGCGATTTGTTCTACGTGCCGCAGGACCGTATTGAAGCCGTTTACGATCAGTTCGAGGCAGGCGACGTGATCGCCACGGCCACGCACATCGGCGGGCTAGACGTAACGCACACGGGCTTTGTCCATCGCACGGAAGGCGGCGGCATCGGTTTTCTGCACGCCTCCAGCACCGGCGAGGTGAAGGTGGCGGATGATCTGGCGGCCTACATTCGCAGCAACGATGTGCAGATCGGGATCATCGTCGCACGGCCCGTCGATCCGAGGAGTGAGCAGTAGTTGGGCAACAAGTTCCCTCTCGTGAGTGGTGCAGCTTTCGCGCCCTCAGGTAATCACGCCCTCACGTAATCACGCCGCTCTCACCCATGCCCCCCATCACCCGCATCGGCGTGTACACCTCCGGCGGCGACGCGCCAGGTATGAACGCGTGCATCCGCGCCGTGACGCGACGGGCTCTGGTGGCCGGGAAAGAGGTCGTGGGCATCTTGCGGGGCTACGCCGGGATGATTGAAGGCGACTTTGTTGACATGGATCGGCAGTTCGTTTCCAACATCCTCCAGAGGGGCGGAACCATACTCAAGAGTGGACGCAGCACGGAGTTTCGGACGACCGCCGGCCGCGTTCGTGCCGCCGAAAATCTCCGCAAGGCCAAAATCGACGCGGTGGTTGCCATCGGTGGAGATGGGACGCTGCAGGCCGCCACGATGCTCGCCGACGAGCACGGCATCGCCGTAGTCGGCTGCCCCGGCACCATCGACAATGATCTGTACGGGACGGACGAGACCATCGGGTTCGACACCGCTATCAACACGGCGCTGGAGAGCATCGACAAAATCCGCGACACCGCAGATGCTCACGAACGGCTGTTTCTGATTGAGGTGATGGGCCGCGCTACGGGGTTTATTGCGCTGGCGTGCGGAATCGGCGCGGGAGCGGAACTCATCGTGGTCCCCGATCAACTCGACGACATCGAAGGCATCAAAGATCATCTCGCGGAATTGATGTCGCAGCAGCACCGCAGCAGCATCGTGGTGGTCGCAGAAGGGCCGGGCCTGAACGGAGCGCAGACCATCGCCCAGGCGCTTCCGGCCGACGAGCGGTTTCAAAACCTCGACCTTCGAGTGACCGTGCTCGGCCACGTTCAACGCGGCGGATCGCCCACAGCCCGCGACCGCGTTCTGGCGACCAGGCTCGGTGTAGCCGCCGTCGAAACGCTTCTCGAAGGCCAGGCCAACATCATGGTGGGCCTGGTGGACGGCATGATCGAGCGCATACCCATCGCCGAGGTCTGGAGCCGTCGAAAGGAAATCGACCAGGGGGCGCTGGAATTGGCGCGGGTGGTGAGCTAGCCTGTGTTCTACGTGCTGTTTTTCTGCTTTGTCAGCCGCACTTCGCTCATCCGCCCGCTGGCCCTGAAGCGTACGTCATCCACCAGCTTGTAAATGAGGTGCAGGCCGTATCCGTGCTTGTGTCGTTGGCCGCGCATCTCAGTGAGAGCTGCCAATGGGTGTTGTTTGGGATCGAAAGGTTCGCCGTGGTGGCGCACGGTTACGACCAGCGCGTGGGCTTTCAGCTTCGCCTCCACGTCCACCGTGCCGTTCGGTTTGCCGCCGTAGCCGTGCTCAATAGCGTTGGCGCAGGCTTCGTCGACAGCGCATTGGAGGGCACTCGCCTCTTCGCCAGAGAGCCCCGCTTCCGCAGCCCACGATGCCACGGCCCGCCGCACGCGGGCGAGTTGGCTCGTCCGGCTTGGGATGGACAGTTTATGGGGACAGCGGGCCATCAGGCTGTGTCTTTGGCTGGGTCTTCGGGGGTGTCTTCAGATGTGTCTTCAGACGTGTTTTCAGACGTGTTTTCAGACGTACCCTTGAACCGCGCCACGGCTTCGTCTTCGGTTTCCACGATGTCAAAGAGCAGTGGAAAGCCCAGCAAGTCAAACACGGTGAAGACGCGCGGCTGAAGGCCCGCGATCTTGATGTCGCCGCCGCTCTCGCGTACCGTCTCCACGAACGCCATGAACACCCCGAGGCCAGCCGAGGAGATGTACTGCAAGTCTTTCCCTTGCACGACGATCTTGCACTCGCCCTCGGTTATACACTTTTGGAGGGCGGCCTCAAACTCGGCAGCGGTGTGGGCGTCGAGTTCGCCGGTGAGATCGAGGAGGCAGACATCGCCGCGGTGACGGAAGGAAACAGAAAAGTTGCTCATAGACTCGGCCGAGCGGAAAGGCGTAATGCAGGTTTACGGAAAAGCGGGGCGGATGGTGAAGGGTTCGGCCGTTTCGGGCAAAGCGGTGTTGCTCTCCAAGCCGTTCCATTTGAGAATAACGACGGTAAGGTCGTCAGTGAGGCTGTTGCTTCCGGCAAAATCGCGTAGGTCGGAGAGAAGCATCCCCAATATGTCGGAGGCGGTGTGCTCGCGGAGATCGTGGATGGCATCGGTCAGGCGGTCGTACCCGTACTCTTCTCCCTCGGCGTTGCGGGCTTCCACGAGGCCGTCGGTGTAAAGGGCGAAGACATCTCCCGGCACTAGGCGGACGACCTGCTCGTGCAGCGTCCGGCGGAAGAGTGGGCCGGGATCGAGGCCGATGGCGAGGCCGTCCGCCCGCAGGAGCCACGGGCCGTCGTCTGCCCGCGCCATCACAATCGGGCAGTGGCCGGCGCGCGCCAGCGTGAAGGTGCCTTCGCGGGTGTCGAGGATGCCGTACACGGCCGAGATAAATGCCCGGCGGGCCAGGGAAGGGGTCAGTGCTTCGTTCGCAAGAGCCAGGAAGGCGCCTGGCGAGCGCATCGTTCTGGCCGAACTTTGTACGACGCCTTTCAACTGCGCCATGTAGAACGCGGCAGCAGCACCCTTGCCTGCCACATCAGCGATGAGGATGCCGAAGCAACCCTCGCCGAGATCAACCACGTCGTAGTAATCGCCTGCAATTTCCTCCGCAGGGTACTCGGCGACGGCGAGTTCTGCTCCTTCCATCTCCGGGAGGCTCTGCGGAAGGAGCCGCTGTTGCACTTCGCGCGCCAGTGCCAGTTCGCGTGCCAGTCGTTCCTTTTCCAGAGCATCCTGAAAAAGCGATGCGTGAGATAGTGCCAGCGCCGCTTGCCCGGCAAACGTAGCCAGTGCCGTCACGTCGTCGTCCTCAAACCCATCCGTCATCGGCTTGGCCGCGAAGAGCGCCCCGTACGATTGGCCGCCGGCCATCAGCGGAAGCACGGCGAGGCTGCCTATGTGGTCGCGGGGTTTGGCGTGAACACGGTGATCTGCTGCAGCCGTGCCCAACAGCAGAGGCGCGGTGCTTTGCGCCACGTCTTCGACCAGCGCGTCCACCGCGACGAGGTGCAGCACATCCTGTTTTGAAATGCCGGATGCGGCAACAACACGCGGCGCCAGTGAGCCGCTTGCCGGGTCAATCAGCGCCAGCCACGCCGACTCCGCGATGCCGGCCAGTACGGGCGCCCCAGATATGGTCTCCACGAGTTGGTCGCGGTCGAGAACTTGACTGGAAAGCTCCGCCAGCGCCTTGAACGCCCTTATTTCACCGGTTTGTTGGGCGAACGCCTGCGTCGTGGGGAGGTGGAAGAGGAGCGAAAGAACGGCAGTGATTGTGTACAAAAAGCCAAATACGAGACCGAATATGACTAGCTCTCCGAGCGATCGGCTGAACAGGTAGAGGTACGGGACGCGGACGCCGGCAAACGCACCCGCTGCCGAAGCGAGGCCTGAGAACTGCTGAAAGAGCACGAGGCCAATTAGTCCGGCCAGCCCCGCCGAGAAGAGCATAGTGAGGAGCTTGTGCCGGAAGGTGAGCGGCACAATCCACCCCAGCCGGAAGGCACAGTACACCATCGGGACGAGACTGGCGACCACCAACAGTGTGGTTAAAATCAATGAATCGGCTGTCGGAAGAACAAATGCTGTGGAGAGGGCTGCTATGCCCATCAGTACCAGCATGGCCCGCCATATTTGCCGCGTTCGGCGCCTCCGCCGAAAGAGAACCAGCGGCCGTAGCGAGTGCAGAACCACTACGGCGAAAAACGTCTCGGTAAAGGCCAGAACGACCGCTGAGATCGCAGTCGCCAGGTCGCCCGAGAGCGACGTTCGGGCGTTCACGTGCCCCTCTCCGACAAACATTCTAAGCACTACCATCAACATCAACAACCCAACGGCCATCAGCAGGGCTCGCCAGAGAGCGCGTAGCGGATCGTACCGGGAGCGCTCGAACCACGGTGTGGCGGCGAGGTACAGAAGGGCTGCGAAACCAATGCTCGCTACGTTTATGATCGCACGCGTGAATGTGGTGATGGGAGCGCCGACCAGGGAGAAACCGCCGTGGGCCACCGCAAGAACAGCAAATAAGACCGCTGTGGCAACCATCAGCCCGATTCGCACGGTGCGCCCCGTCGGTAGCACGGAACGAAATTGGGCAAGTAAATGTGAGAACTGGGGCACGGTGGCGGGGCAAACTGGAGAAGTTCCTGCCTCCGGCTTATCGCAAGAACGGGCGCTCAGGTTACATCGGCGTTTTACTGCACTGCGCGGCTGCCGAGAAAGGCGTTCAGCAATATACTTGGAGGCTTGTTCGGCGGCTTCGTCAGCAGGCAACCTTGCCGGCATTCGCTCGTAGTGCCCTGAGGTATTTTCCTACCGCTGGCGTCATCCTCATTCGTCATCCTCGTTCACACCATTGCGTCGTTTCTTTTCCCGCTTCCTCCTTGTTGCTCTTGCCGGCGTGCTGCTTTTCGCGCTCGTGAGGTTCATCGGCGGTTCCGGCGAACCGGGCGCGCTGGTTTCATTTGGTACCAGCCTCGACCCGAACGAATTGCGCCACAAGGCCTTCGAGGTCGACCGAACCGTTCGGCTTGCGGTTCATGCAGTGGGCTCGTTCGAGGGCGAAGACGCACTTGCGGTATATGGGTGGATTGTCGATCGCGCGTCCGGCGATGTAGTCTGGCAGATGCTGCCGGAAAACTCCGAAGTCGGGCGAGGAACCCTCGCAACCGCCGATGACACCCTCGCTTTCGAGCCCGGCGTGTACGACGCATGGTTCACCTCGTACGGCGATCCGCTGAGGCGAGTGGAAAATTCCGGCGACGGATTTCTTGACCGCCTCGGGTCGTTCCTTAGCCGCGACGGGCGGATCTGGTACGCCGACGCGGAGCGCTGGCGCTTCCGGCTGAGTTACGCCGAGCCATCCACCGCTGACCTTGTCCACGGATTACATGGCACGGATGGACGGCCCGACAAAAACCTGGCAGAGCCTGATGGGCTCGTGTGGGCAAGCGGCCCTGCCCGAAACCGGAACGACCACTCGTATCTGTTCGAGTTATCCGGTTCGGTTGAATTGCGCTTGCAGGCCACCGGTGAACGAGTGGAAGGGGAGCTTCTGGACGGCGCTCAGATCACACGCATTTTCGATGGTGAAGTGGTTTGGGACATGGCCAACGCACCGATGAGTTGGGCCGGCGGATCGATAAAGAATCAAGAGGTGGATACGACGATCACGCTTCCTCGTGGGTTTTATCAGGCCTCGTTCACGACTGACCACAGCCATTCGTACGATCACTGGACGGGCAATCCTCCACTCAATCCTGTTGGCTGGGGATTGACGATCACGGTCGCCGACTCAGGAGCCGCTGCCCACGTCGTTGCGTTCGATCCGTGGAGCGGAAGGCTACCACGTATTGCGTCCTTCTCCTGCGTAGGTGGCGACGAAATGTTGGAGGACACCTTCACGCTGCGTGATACTACGGTCGTGATGATCTCGTCGGTTGGCGAGGTTATCGGGAGCACCTCGTACGACTACGCGGTACTTCTGCGTCAGCCGCAGAACACGATTGGCACCGAAGAGGTGTGGTCGATGGAAGATGCGGAAACGCGCCACGCGGGCGGAACCGACAAAAACCGGCTCGCCGAGGCCATCCTTACGCTAGAGCCTGGGACGTACGTGCTCTCGTACCGGACGGACGGCTCCCACGATTGCAGCGAATTCAACGGCGATCCGCCCGACAATCCAGACCGCTGGGGTGCCACGCTTTTCGCCTTCGACCCTGATTTCGATGTCAGTACGGTCACGCGCCAAAGTTCGCGCCCCGACGACATCGGCCACGTTGGTATCGACAGTACCGGCGCCCCGTCCGGTGAGGTACTGGTCCGCTTCAAGCGCATTCGTAACAACGAGCACCGGCGCGCGACGTTCGAACTTGATGAACCCAGCAGCATCCGCATCTACGCGCTGGGCGAGATTCTCCCGAGTGGCTCCTACGACTACGCATGGATTGAAGACGCCAACGGTGAGGCCATCTGGACGATGAGCCGCGAGAACACAACGCTTGCAGGAGGATCGGCCAAGAACCGCCTTTTCGACGGATCGCTGGCATTGGAGCCCGGGCGCTACACGGTCCACTACATTACCGACGGCAGCCACGCCTACGGCGATTTCCACCAGCCGCCGAACGACCCGGCATCCTGGGGAGTGGTTATCTACCGTCAGTGAAGGAGCGGTATGTTGGAAAAGGTAATGGGTGAAGGGGAAGGGTTTTAAGGTTTCAGGTTAGAAGGTTGAAGGTTGGTTGGGTTGAAGATTGCGGGTCGATTGGGTTCAAAGGCGCTCAGGTTGCCGAACAAAGATTGGAATTCCGAAGCAGTTTTGTCTTGAAGAATCTTTAACCTGTAACCTTCGAACCTGTAACTCCAAGAACCAGTTGGCCACAGAAGAAAACCTCACCCGCCGCATTGCCGCCATCGACGTGGGGACCAACACCGTGATGTGCCTGGTGGCGGATGTTTATCCAGACGGACGCCTCGAAGTGTTGGCCGATGAAGAGCGCTTCGCGCGGCTTGGCGCGGGGGTGGATGAAACGGGAAGGCTTACGGAGGATGCTATGGACCGCGTTCTGGCCCGCCTTGCGGAATGCAAATCAACCGCCGAACGGTTCAACGTGGAGACCATCGTTATCGGCGCGACGAGCGCTTCGCGGGATGCAGCCAACACGGACGAACTGATCAGGCGCGTGAATGACGAATTGGGTCTCGATTACCGCGTGCTGTCTGGCGAAGAGGAAGCGGAGCTGAGCTTCCGCGGTGCGCTGGCAATGGTTCCCGGGATGTCCGAGGCATGCGTGCTCGATGTCGGCGGCGGATCGACTGAGATCATTGCTGGAGAGGTCGGTGAAATCCGCTACCAGATCAGTTTGGATATCGGAAGCGTGCGTCTCTCGGAGCGGTTCTTCTCAAGCCAGCCACCTTCTACGAGGGAGATTCAGCAGGCCGAACGTGAGGTGCGCGCCGTTCTCGATACGATTCCACATGACACGTTGAACGGCCTTCCACTCATCGAAGGAGGCGGAACCGCCCGGGTCTTGACTTCCTTGACTGGGGCCGACCAGCATTCCCCCGACATTCCCTGGCACGTGGTCCGGGAGTGGCGGGATTTGCTGTTGGCGATGTCGGGCGATGAGATTCGTGCCCTCAATCCGAGCATCTTTACAGGCCGCGAAGACATTGCCGGGGAAGCGTTGCTCATACTGGAGAGCGTGATGCGGTGTTTTGGATATATGACTTTCATCGCCGGTGAGGGCGGGCTCAGGCACGGGCTGGCCTTGCAGAGTGTTGAATGGTGAGGGATGAAAGCGGAAGTCAGTGGCTCGTGGTCGGCTGATTACCGGTCTCCCAAATCCGATATCCAAAATCCGCCTTCACCCATTCCTACCGGACGCCCCGGAACCCTCGCATCCGTACCCCGTCTTCTGCACCCTCAGGCCCACCCTCGCCCCATGTCCATCACTCACGACGCCGTTCTGGCCGCCCTCGGCACCGTAGAGGACCCCGATCTGAAGAAGGATCTGGTGACGCTCAACATGATCCGCGATCTGGAAATCGACGGGTTGCAGATCGTGTTCACGGTGATGCTCACGACGCCCGCGTGCCCGCTCAAGGAGCTGATCCGAACGCGGTGCGAAACTGCCATTCACCGCGACGTGGATGACACGGCAGAGGTGATCGTGAACATGGACGCGAACGTGACGATGCCTGGCGCCGACGCCGCCACAGAAGGCGGGAGCCGGGGTGTCCGGAACTTCATCGCCGTGGCGAGCGGCAAGGGGGGCGTCGGCAAGAGCACGATTGCGGCGAATCTGGCTGTGGCGCTAGCAAAGACCGGTGCAGCCGTTGGGCTGGTGGATACCGACATCTACGGCCCCAGCGTGCCCGTCATGTTCGGCATCGACCCCTCAGTGAAGCCGCGCGTGAACGAAGACCGCAAGATCGTCCCGCTGGAGGCGCACGGCGTGAAGCTCCTCTCAATGGGCTTCCTGGTGGATGAAAAGGACGCGGTTGTCTGGCGCGGCCCGATGGTCTCGTCCGCCGTCCGGCAGTTTCTCGGCGACGCAGAATGGGGCGAACTCGACTACCTCATCCTCGACCTCCCGCCGGGCACCGGAGACATCCAGCTCACTATCGTGCAAACCGTCCCGCTCACGGGCACCGTCATTGTCTCTACGCCCCAGGATGTGGCCCTTGCCGATGCGAGAAAAGGCGTGGCTATGTTCCGCAAAGTAAACGTGCCCATCCTCGGCATCGTCGAGAACATGGCCTACTTCACGCCGCCCGACCTCCCGGATCGCAAGTACTACCTTTTCGGAGAGGGCGGAGCGCGGCGTTTCGCCGAAGAAGCCGAGGCTCCGTTCCTCGGCGACGTGCCCATCGAGCAGGCGCTCCGCGAAAGCGGCGACTCCGGCACGCCCATTGTAAAGCTCGCACCGGACAGCGCAAGTGCCCGCGCGCTCGTCGAAATCGCCCAGAACACGGCGCAGCAGGTTTCTATCCGCAACGCCGAGGCAGCTCCGACGCAGGTCGTCGAAATTCTGCATCAGTGATGCTGATTACGTGATTACGTGAATACGTGAACACAGTATTGAGGCCGCCTCACGTAATCACGTGTTCACGTAATCATCCGCAGCTCTTTCACGGCGCATCCGAACCTCAGCCGCCCATGCCGCGTTAACTTCCCCTCTGCCTAGCACCGCACTGCCGCATGGCCAACACACCAAATCCCAAAGACCCGCTACTTCTGAAGCGCATCGAGGAGACCCTCGATACCATCCGGCCGTATCTGATGGCGGACGGCGGCTCCGTGCGTTTGCAAGACGTGACCGACGATATGGTGGTCGAACTGGAACTGCTTGGCGCTTGTGGCACCTGCCCCATGAGCATGATGACGCTCAGGGCGGGGATTGAGCAGGCTATCAAACGAGCCGTCCCCGAAGTGACCCGCGTCGAAGCCGTCGCGTCCGCCCAGATTGCCTGAACAACCCTCAGCGCCTCGTTCCGGAGCGCTTGTCATCTGCGCTCCTCTGTCGAACAAATAACTACCGGGCCTTTTCTGATGGCCGAGAAGCATCACCACATAACCCGGATCGACATCGAGCCCTCGGAGAAGTATCCGAAACGGCACCCCACCCACGGCTGGCAGGTTCGGGTTAGGCGCGAAGGCAACCGGCTCTCCAAGTTTTTCGCGGATGCTCGCAACGGCGGTTCCGACGGCGCCTTGGAGGCCTCCTTAGTCTACCGCGACGAGTTGTTGGAGGGGCTTCCACCTCCCGCCGCCCGTCCGCGCAAGGCGTGGTCGAATACGGGCGTGGTTGGTCTGAGTGTCCGCGATAAGGAGAAGGGGAAAGGCAATACGGTCGTGCAACTTAACTGGGTAGGCGCCGACGGCAAACGGAAGGGGGCGTCCTATTCCGTGGAAAAGTGGGGGCTGCGTCAGGCGCTTTGGAATGGCTGCCTGCGGTTGCACGAAGAGCGGGGAGCAGCCGGAATGCGGACAGAAGAACCTCATGTGATGTTCGCGCGAGCGCAGGAGCCTTTTGCGGAACGCATTCAGGAGGAAGTGGAAGTCGAGCAGGCGGAAGAACGTCGGATTACCCGCGAAGCCGCCGCCGAGGCCAGGTTCAACGCGCCGGAGGCAAAGGAGAAGCGCGAAGAGAAGGCCTTCGACGATCTCACCAGGACGTTGTTTGGGGGATAGGAGTCGCCCGATATCGGATAGGGGATATCGGATATCGGATTGTGGATTTGGGATTTCAGATCTCGGATGGGGCAGATAGGGAGGTAGCCAGATAGGCAGGTAGGAGATTTCGGAAAACCATACACGGTTAGCGTTTATTAGACCAAACCGATCCACAGATCTCTATCACATCTCCAATGGTGCAACCCCCAACTGGCTATCTCCCTATTTCCCTACCTCCCTTCACCCTTCTCACTTTTCCCTTCAACTTTTATCCTTCACCCCTCACCCTCCACCCTTTATCTACTTCCCCATAAGCCCCCAGCCGAACTCCAGCGCAGGGCGGACGCTCTCAGCAAAGTCGGCCACCTGCCCCGTGAAACCTGGTTTCTGGATGTCGGTCCCTTTGCAATCCTGCGAAATAATGA
>JADFLK010000026.1 GCA_022564455.1 Bacteroidota bacterium | reverse complement strand
TTTGAGATACTGGAGCTCATTGCTGGTCGCTAGAACGGTACAGAATGTGTCCTAATGGGAAGTTCTATGTCCGTTGTGCGGGGCTGTCTGTAGCTTCTTTGATCGCATCGTTATTCGACCTTGATGCCCATTCGCGTCCGTTTCGCCCCTAGCCCCACCGGCCTGCTGCACATCGGTGGGCTGCGGACGGCGCTCTACAATTTTCTCCTCGCCCGTAAGCACGGCGGCACGTTCATCCTCCGCATCAAGGACACAGACCGCTCGCGGTACGTCGCCGAGGCCGAGCAGGACATTATCGACAGCCTGCACTGGGCGGGGATCGATTTCGACGAGGGGCCGGGGAAGGGTGGCCCGCATGCGCCATACTACCAGAGCGAGCGCAGCGACCTCTACAAAGCGGCTGCCGAGAAGCTGCTGACGGAAGGTCACGCGTACATCGCGTTTGATACGCCCGAAGATATCGAGGCGATGCGCGAGCGGCTGAAGACGAAGGAGAGCCCGACGCCGAAGTACGACCTCAACAAGCGCGGCACATCGATGGGCACACGCTCGTGTTGAATGCGAATCGAGCCCGAATTGCTTCGCCAGCGTTGGTAACGTCCATCCGAAGGCTTGTCACGGCTGTAGCGCTCGCCGCAAAGACATCCGACGTCATCATCGAGAATCTCACCGGCCGGAAGGCGGGCCAGTTCAGCGTAGTGTTGCAACAGGTGCAGCTTCACATCGAGGCCGCTGCGGGCGAGATCGCGCAGCAGCAGTGCATCTGGCAAAGGTCTACCTTGTGTCCTATCGCGAGCGTGAAGGCCGGTCTTCATGAGGGGTGACCTGTCCCGGCTCTTGCGGTACTCCGATTGAATAAGGCCACCTTTTCAGCGAATGACGCCAATAAATTGGAGGCTCTACGAGAGCAGGTTAAGATCAGCTTTGGAAAGAAGGGCCGAGTGGTTGAAGTGGATCAGATGTTCTCCTCGAAAACCAAACAGAAGTGGGAGTGTGAATGCGGGAAGAGGTCACACATGGAGGAGCAGTTCTGTCCGAAGTGCTTCCACGATATATATGGGTTCAGGCAAATGGAAACGAGGCCGGAACACGTGGCAGACTCACTTGCTCGAAAGGCTTCAATATTAAGAGGAGTGCTAAGTAACGACGTTGCTGATCTCAGCAAGGCGCATGGATAATGGTTTGGGCCGAGTTTAAAGTTGATTATGTGGTCGGACTTTCGACGTTGGTGGAAGGGCGTCGGAGGTATTTTTTGCCTTCAGTTTTTTTGTCCTCCATTCTTCGGTCATCGTGATCCTCAACCTCCCTTCAGGCCACACCGTCCGCCCCGGCAAGATCCTCTGCATTGGCCGCAACTACGCCGCGCACGTCCGCGAAATGGGTGACGTGGCTGATTTGCCTATGGAGCCTGTTGTTTTTCTGAAGCCGAGCACGGCGCTGATTCCGTCGGGCGGAACGGTGATCCTGCCCTCACAATCCAACGAAGTGCATCACGAATTGGAATTGGTCGTGGTCATCGGTGAGGGCGGACGGCACATTCCAGAAACCGAGGCGCTGAACCACGTTGCTGGCTACGCGCTTGGGCTCGACCTCACCGCCCGCGACCTGCAAGCAATTTCGAAGGCCAACAAAGGACCGTGGAGCATCGCCAAGGGATTCGACACGTTCGCCCCGTTGGGGCCGCTAACGCCCGCCTCCAATATCTCAGACCCACAGTCGCTGACGATTGAGTTGAAAGTCAACGGTGAGGTTCGCCAGCACGGCAAGACGGCACAGATGATCTTCCCGGTTGCCCGGCTCGTCAGTTTCCTCTCCTCGGTCTTCACGCTGGAAAAGAGCGATTTGATCTACACGGGAACGCCCGAGGGGGTGGGGCCCATCAAAGACGGAGATGTGCTGGAGGCAACAGGAACGGGGCTGGGACCACTTCGCGTGAACGTAGTAGCGGAATCAGCCTAGGGCTTGTCCACAGTAAATCATGAAAGGCCATTTCGGGTCATTCTAGTCCGCCTCAGCGTTGTACTCGTCGTCCGGGACTATTGCCCCGACCTCCTCGCGCACCTTGAATTGGCCTCCCCGCAGTACTGCGGGGTCCTCGAACCAATATCAACGCGCTCAATGTGAGCAGACCCCCATACGCAGTATAAATTTCTTCTCATCAACTCGCCGCCATGCACCTCGACGCCTACCGTGATTACTGCCTCTTGAAGCCGGGGGCATGGGAAGACCTTCCGTTCGGCCCGGATGTTCTCGTGTTCAAGGTGCTGAACAAGATGTTCTCGGCAATGGGCCTGGACCGGCTTCCTCGCGAGGTAAGCCTGAAGTGCGACCCCGAGCGCGTCCCGGAGCTTCGCGAGGCCTACCAGGGCATCCACACCGGGCCATACATGAACAAGAAGCACTGGAACTTCGTGGAGCTTCAGAGCGACGTCCCGGCCGAGCTGATCCGCGAGCTGGTAGACCACTCGTACGCTCTTGTTGTGGCCGGTATGAAAAAGGAGGATCGTGAGAAACTTGCTGCGCTTTCGGGTTAAACTTCGATTCTCACTACTCCTCCTTCACCCAGCCCTTGTTACGCCATGTTGATACGCGCGTGTTTGCTTTCTGCCGCACTTTTTTCATTTGGAGCCCTCTCCTCCGGGTGTGCGAGCAACGACGAACGTACTGATAGCTCAGGTGAGGAAGCGGCGGAAGAGATTAGTCCGCGAATTGCGGGCGCTCTCCAGGACGGAGAAGAGCCCCGCGAACTGGTTACGCAGGCCCGTGCGACGATCGAACCGCTCGGAGACTCAGGCTTGTCCGGCACGGTCACGTTCGCCCCGTCTGATTTGGGTATGCAGGTTACGTACATGCTTGATGGGCTTACGGAAGGGGTATATGGTTTTCACGTTCACGAAAACGGATCGTGCGCGAACGGCGAGGACGGCGCGGCTGGGGGTGCGGCCGGTGGGCATTTCAACCCGGATGGAGTAGCGCACGGGGCGCCAAATCTCCCGGTTGGGCAACGGCACTTGGGTGATCTCGGCAACATTCACGCGTTGTCTGATGGACGCATCCTGGGGTCCTTTAACGAATCCATCGCCTCATTGGATGGCCCCGAGAGTATTGTTGGCAAGGCGCTGATCATCCATGCCGACGAAGATGATTTCATGACGCAGCCGACCGGCAACGCGGGCGCGCGAATCGGGTGTGGCGTCATCACGGGTGTGGAAGTGTGAGCAGGCCCTACGTTTAATCTGTGCGTCTTACTTTGCGAAGTTCATCCACAAGATCCGTTGTGTTTCGGTTCGTTCTCCTCATCGGCCTTGCCTCCTCCGTGTCTGCCTGCGGCCCTTCCGGCACGTCCGTGAGTTTCGGGAATCTTTGCGTTGTAGAGAACAGCGATCAGGTGATGGTTTCGGAGGGCTACCTCAACGCCGGCGACCACGACATTCCTTGCCGGGAGTCGGCGGGCAGCCTGGAGTGCATGTTGGAGTTTGCCGCCATGCCGGAGGACACGTCGTTCGTCTCGGCCTATGTCCGAAGTGGTGATGGGCCCAACCAGGTGTCTCCGCCGGCCGTTCCGGGCAGCCCCTTCCTCCTTAGAGCGCACGATGGCGAGCCGCTCAACGCGAACGAGCACGTCCGCCTGACAGGCCTCGTGTATGTTCAAAATGCCACGGATTCTACCGAGGCCGTGTGCGCCTTCCGGGAGGTCATTTCCATCGAACGGGTTGAAGGCTGAGCGGCAATCATGAATCGAGTCTGGGGCGGACGCTCGGCAGGTTGCGAGGCTTGTATTTTGAGAGTGTCTCGTCCGTGATTCATTGATGGTTTCCAAACTACTTCTCAGTGTGCCGATGGCTGGTGTACACATGGCCTGCCCGGCGCCTGAAGAACAGCTTCCCGAGGGGCCGCCCGTTGCCATTGAGTACGAGGCTGCTTGCGATTCCACCAATCATCAAAGACTGGTCATTCTGGAGGGGTACCTTCATCTTTTCCCGCGGCTTCTACCGTGCTATCCAGATGCGGGTGCGCGTACGGGCCGATCCTGCCAGGTCAAACTCCTCCCGGCGAGTGAATCGCCGACGGGAAGTGTACAAGAAGAGCGCGTCTACTACACGACGTTCATCAATGAAGGCGATAGGCCAATTGAGGCCAGATCACGCGCGTACGGTTTCGGCTCTCCGCTGAAAGTCTTTACCATCGACAGCACGCTTTTGGACCCCTACGACCGGGTTCGCATCACGGGTAGATTTCATGCTCAGGTCCAGGTTTCAGGAGGGGACGGGTTACTATGCACATTGAGCGCCGACCGCATCGAAATTGCAGAAGTTGCCGACGTATCCTGGGCCGACGAACGCGAAGCTAAAATGCAGGAATTGCGGCCGCGAATAGATTCACTGGAAACCCTCGCGAGAGGCAAAAAGGATGTGCGATATCGGATATCGGAAAGCCCATGATCGAGACGTGACTATCCTGAGTCCTAAACCCCAGATCCAATCTCAATCGCCGGAATCCCAAGCCCCAAAATTCAAGTTGCAAATTCCAGATCCCAAGTCCCGCAATCCGCAAACCCGATATCGCACATCCGGTATCCAATGACGAACGCCGATCAAATCATTGCCTGAAAGCACAGCAACCATAACCGACGAGCCCCTGGCCGACCAATCCGACCTCTTCCTTAGCGAGAAGGAGGCTCGACGTGCTCGGGAGACACCGGTGATGCGTCAGTACTGGAAGATCAAGGATCGGCACCCTGGCGCAATCTTGCTCTTCCGGATGGGCGATTTCTACGAGACGTTTGAGCAGGACGCTGTCATCGTCGCCGACGTGCTGGGCCTTACCCTCACGCGCCGCGCCAACGGGCAGGCTGCCGACGTTCCGCTCGCGGGGTTCCCGCACCACGCCGTCGACCAATACCTCCCGAAGCTTGTCCAGGCCGGGTACCGCGTGGCCATCTGCGAACAGTTGGAGGATCCCAAGTTCGCTCGCAAAATTGTAAAACGCGGGGTGGTGGAGATCGTCACGCCGGGCGTGGCGTTTCACGATCAACTCCTCACGCCGAAGCACGCACACTACCTGGCTGCTGCCGTTTGGGGAACGGAGCGGAGTACCAGAGGCCGGGTCGGGTTTTCGTTTGTGGACGCCTCGACGGGCGAGTTCTTCGTGACGGAAGTCCCCGAAGATCGCTTTGCCTCCGTGCTCCAGTCGGTGAATCCGGCCGAGGTGCTCATCCTGAAAGGCGAGAAGGAACGACTCGTTCGGCTGGGCGACTTCGCTGTCTCCGAGCAGGAGGACTGGGTGTTTGGCTACGATTTTGCGTACGAAACCCTCCTCCGCCATTTCCAGACGCACTCGCTCAAGGGGTTTGGGGTGGAGGACCTGAAGGTGGGGCTCATCGCGGCAGGGGCTGCGTTGTACTACCTCGGCGAAACCCAGAAAGGCCGCGTACCCCACGTTCGTCGCCTCCAGCGCTACACGGCCGAGGATTTCCTCGCGCTCGACCCGGCCACGCGCCGAAACCTGGAGCTGGTGGCCTCGATGCAGGACGGCCGGAAGGACGGCTCCCTTATCGGCATCCTCGATGCTACGCTGACGCCCATGGGCGGGCGGCTCCTCCGTTCGTGGCTCGTTCGCCCTCTCCGCGATGTCGAAAAGATCCAACAGCGCCTCGATGCCGTCGATGCCCTCTTTTCCGGCAGCCGTCTCCGCAGAACCCTGCGCGACGAACTCCGCCACGTTGGGGATCTTGAGCGGCTGGTCGGCAAGGTCTGCACCGGCCGCGCTACGCCCCGCGATCTGGTGGCCCTCAAACAAACCCTCCTTCGGGTTCCGGGGATTCAGCAGGCGCTTGCTGAAGAGAAGACGGAGATGCTCGCCACCCTTCGCGACGGCCTGAAGCTCTGCCAGGACACGGTGGACCGCCTCGGAATGGCGCTGGTGGACGAGCCTCCCGCCAAAATGGACGCGGGTGGTTACATCCGCGAGGGCTTCTCCGAGGAACTCGACGAACTGCGGTCCATCGCGCGTTCCGGCAAGGAGTTCCTCGCGCGCCTCCAGGCCGAGGAAAGCAAGCGAACGGGTATTCCGAGCCTGAAAGTAGGCTACAACCGCGTGTTCGGGTACTACCTGGAAATCACCAATGCGCACAAGGACAAGGTGCCGGACGATTACATCCGCAAGCAGACGCTCGTCAACGCCGAGCGGTACATCACCCCGGCGCTGAAGGAGTACGAGGAGAAGATTCTGACGGCCGAGGAGAAGATCGGCGGGCTGGAAAAGCAGTTGTTTGAAGAACTAAGGATGACTGTAGCTGAGGAGGTAGAACCCATCCAGGACAACGCGCGCCTGCTGGCCACGCTCGACGTGTTCGCGTCCTTCGCCGAGGTGGCCGAACAGCGCGGGTACGTTCGCCCGGAGGTGGATAACTCGGCGGTGCTGGACATTGAGGATGGGCGTCATCCGGTTGTGGAGGATGCCCTCCCGGCGGGCGATCCGTTCATCCCGAACTCCATCCACATTGCGGCGCCGGTCGAAGGGGGAGAGGCAGCTTCGGAGGATCTCGGCCAGATCCACCTCATCACCGGCCCCAACATGGCGGGCAAGAGCGTGGTCCTCCGGCAGACGGGGTTGATTGTGCTCCTTGCGCAGGTTGGCGCGTTCGTTCCCGCGAAGCGCGCGCGCATTGGCGTGGTAGATGCCATCTTTACGCGTGTCGGGGCGTCCGATAATCTGGCGGCGGGGGAGAGCACGTTCCTCGTGGAGATGAACGAGACGGCGAACATCCTCAACAACGCCACGCCGCGCTCGCTCATTTTGCTGGATGAAGTAGGACGCGGCACCTCCACGTTCGACGGGCTTTCGATCGCGTGGGCGATCGTAGAACATCTGCACGAGAATCCCGAAGTTGCGGCACGAACGCTCTTCGCCACACACTACCACGAACTGAATGCACTGGCCGAGCGCCTCGAGCGTGTGAAGAGTTTCCAGGTGCAGGTCCAGGAGCACGACGGTCGCGTCATCTTCCTGCGGACGCTCCTTCCTGGCTCGGCCGACCACTCCTACGGCATCGAAGTGGCCCATATGGCGGGGCTTCCCAAACGTGTGGTAGCGCGGGCGAAGGAAGTCCTCGCCCACCTCGAAGCGAACGATGTAGCCCGCGAAGTAGGCGTCGCAGGAGATGAACTTCCGAACGCCGGCCAGTCATCAGTGGAAACCATCCCTGCAGCGGACACCGTGCCTGCCCTGGCCCCACCTGATCCCCTCGCCACGGAGTTGCTGGACAAGCTGGAAGCCCTCAACCCCGACCAGATGACGCCCATCGAGGCGCTGATGGCGCTGGCGGAGCTGAAGCGGATGATTGGTGAGTAGTTCGTCATGGTGGCTGCCGAAAGACGGTAGTTTCTTGACCCATTCGGCGCACTCGCGCATGAAATCGCGCCTTTTGCCTCTGATCCTCGTTCTCGCCCCCCTAGGTTGCTCGATGCCCGAGCCAGACAACCCCGTTGTCAACCTCGTGCCCCGCGTCGGCACCGATGGAGGCGGGGCCGGGAGTTCGGCGAAGTCGTAGCCGTGTTCGGGCATGGGTGGGTGAGAAAGGTGGTGCGCGAAAATTACGATGCCCATCACTGCGGAAAGTCTATCGGAGGAGCGTTGCGACGCGGCAATCCCCCAGCCCTCGGCGAGATGTATCTCGCCCCTACGCGGGGATGGTTGCTTCCTCCAGCCCCAGCCCCAACTGCTCGCCCTGCGTGCGTTCCCGCTCAGTTGAGACCAGGTTGGACGCCGTCACCCCCAGCAGCCGAACAGGGTAGCCTGGCACATCTCTAGTGAGCAGTTGCAGCGCGTTCGACAGCAATTCGGATTCGCCCCGGATGGGCTCAGGCAGCGTGATGCGGCGGGTTTTGACGACGAAATCGCTGCTCTTTATTTTCAAGGTGATGGTGCGGGCGCGGAAATCGCGCTTGGCCATGTAGCGGGCCACGCGTTCGGCGAGGGGTTGAAGAGCGGCCTCCATCGCCTCCAGCGTGGTAAGGTCCTCAAAGAACGTACGCTCGGCACCGACTGATTTCCGCTCACGGTGCGGCTGCACGGGCCGGTCGTCCTCGCCTCGTGCCATCCGAAACAGCGCCCGTCCAAACCGCCCGAAGCGATCCTCCAGTTCCGTCTTTTCCCAGGCGAGGAGGCTGGCGCCGTTCGTGATGCCCTGTTCGCGGAGGCGCGGCGCGGTCTTCGGGCCCACGCCTCGAAACCGCTCGATGGGAAGGGCGGCGAGGAACGCCGCGGCGTTGTCCGGCCGGATGACCGTCAGCCCGTCCGGCTTGTCGTGGCCGGAGGCCAGCTTCGCCAGGAACTTGTTGAACGACACGCCCGCCGACGCCGTCAGATTCAGCTCGTCCCTTATAGTTGCTCGGATGGTCTCCGCGATGTTGGTTGCGGTAATTATGTCGTCCACGGATGTCGTAACGTCGAGAAACGCCTCGTCGATGGAGAGCAGCTCGATGAGGCTCGTGTACCGCTCAAAGATCTCCCGCACAGATTGACTGGCCTCGCGGTACGCCTCAAAGCGTGGCTTCACGACGATCAGATCGCGGCAGCGCTTCATGGCCGTCTTCGTCGGCATGGCACTACGGACGCCGAACGTGCGGGCCTCGTAGCTCGCCGCCGCCACCACGCCGCGCTCAATCCCGCCCACGGCCACAGGCTTCCCCTTCAACTCCGGGTTATCGCGCTGCTCTACGGACGCGAAGAAAGCGTCGAGGTCGATGTGGAGAATGCGGCGCATTGACGTTCAGACACCCGGCTGCGCGGAGGTTACGTACGCCCTAACCCGGCCCTCTCCCAGAAGGGAGAGGGGGAAGTGTTGGATGTTGACGAGAGAGATTGCCAGCCAGACTGCACCACAGGGGAGAAGAAGACTGGTAAGGGGCAAAGCCTACTCGCCTGCGCGTGTGTAGTTCATCCGCATGACCAGCGTTTCTTCTGCGCCCGCCGATGTCACGTAGTATTCCATGACGTGGGCATCATCGCCGTCTACCCACTGGACCATCCTGTGATGATCCATGGAGCCAGTCATTGGGTCCGGAGAGTCGGTTTCGAGGATAAGTTTCCCGTCTTCGACGTAGCCTTCGTACATCGTGATGGCGGTCCCCATCGTGTCGAGCCAGGTCGCGAGGTACTTGCCGGAGGCCTTGTCATAGCCCGTCGTCCCGCGGCCTTCGAAGGCCATACCCATCATGGTGCCGGTGTGGGTACCGATCAGAAAACGGCCTCCGAGGGTCATCTCTATGGTCGCGGTTCCGTCTGATTCCATCGGCGGCGCGTCGGGCGTCATCCATACTGTGGAGGTATACGTCCAGTCGCCGGCGAAGGCCTGAAGGAATTCGTGGTGTTCGTCGGGGGTCATGTTGGCCTGCATAGCGGCCATCATGGCGGCGGACGCATCGTCGTCCTGTGCGGTGGCGAGTGGAGCCAGGAGGCAGAAGCTGAGGAGTAGGAGAGTGGTTCGCATGGTTCTTGGGGGAAGGTGATGATGAAAAGTAGGGCGATCAAGTGGCTTGATGCAATGCCAAGGTAAGATCATCTTTAATTCGACAGGTCCTAGCTGAGCGACGCGAGAAAGGGGGTAGCGAACGAGGCCAAGAAAATGGGGGAGTGGATACAAAAAATGAGGTAGCGGAGGCTCCAAATTGCCTAATTACGCGGTCCCGTTACACATCTTGTTATCGTTCTCACCGCATCACCTACATCCCTGCCCCGATCACCTCGCCCCACCTCGTGGTGAAGCGGTCGCTGCGGAGTTCGCTCTGAATGAGTCACTCGCCGGGTTATTCAGCGGGATTCCGGAGCACCACCGAGATCACCGGAAAGGATAGCTGTACGGAGAGGAACCTCAGCCTCAGGATCCGTCCACGCAACGAGGAGCGAATCGCCGAGGACGGCGAGGGCGGGGTATCCGCTGGCCCGGCCGGCTGCAACGTGTGCGACCGTTCGGGCCGGAGTGACGCCATCGGCATGTACGCCCCGGATGCGCAGCGCAACGGCTTCGCCGTCCCGTTCGAGCCAGCTTACAGCGGCTGTTCCATCGTCGCTGAATACGATGTCAACTCGGCCAATGGCTTCGCCATCATCTACCTGCGTCGGAGGCCCAAACGATGCGCCGCCATCGCTCGAAAAGGCTGCGAGGACGCGCGGCTGCTCGCCGGCCCCAGTGAACCACGCCACGGCAACGCGCTCGCCGGCGGCAGCTACGGCAGGCCCGTTGACGGGGCAGCCGTTGATTTCCCAACCATCCGCGTGAACGAGGGTGGGCTCGGTCCACAAGCCATCAACCAGACGGACGATGGCGATATCGCGGACCTCGCCGGACGAACGGTCGCGGTAGACGACCACGGCACCGCTTTCGGTCTGGACCGCATCGGTGGGGCAGCAGTCGCATACCCGATCGTCGAGCACGGCGGAGTCGGAGAGAACGCCCTCGGTACTTAGCCGGGCAAATCGAAGGCTCATCGCGTCGGTCGTCTCGTATCCGCGGCCGTCGAGCCAGACGAAGGCGTTGAGACCTGGAATTACCGAAACGAAGCCGTGCTCGGTGGCCGTCCCGTCGTCATTCAGCAGGGCCGGGGCATCCCATACGCCGTCAGATGATGTGGTGAGATGAATGTCGTAGGCGTACGGGTTGTCTTCGTTCGCCTGCGATACAAGGTAGTGGGCGAGCAGCCCGCCATCGTGCCAGTGGACCACGCCCGGCGTATCGGCCCAGTTGACGAACCAGTCTTGGCCAGTAGCGGCTGTCTGCGGTTCCGACCAACCGCTGCCGGTCCACATGGCGTACCGGAGGGCGTTGAGAGAGTCCTCTGTGGGCTCCGTCCAACTAAGCAGAAGCTGGTTATTGTCCCAGTTGAAGCGTGGCCGCCCACTCTCGGTGCCTGCAGGTACCGACACCTCTCGGATGGATTCATTGGTGACGGTCGTGTCGGACGAGGCTTCGGATTGGCCCTCGGAAACATCCGAGTTGCACCCGAGAAGACCAGGTGCGAGCAGCAGTGGCAGCGCGAAGAGACGGATGCAGCGGATCATAGAGGAAGCGGTGTGGCGTCGCAACATAGAGATTCTCAACGGCTCGGGTACCATTCTGATG
>JADFLK010000025.1 GCA_022564455.1 Bacteroidota bacterium | reverse complement strand
CAGGTCCATCAACGGCGTGTGGATGCGGATCTCGGCATCGAGGGCAAGCGAGAGACTCCGCTCCATGCTGTTGATAAACACTCGGCGGCAGTCGGGGTAGCCCGAGTAATCCGTCTGGCACATGCCGCCCACTAGTTCGTGGATACCGCTGGTGTAGGCGAACGAGGCCGCCGTCGCCAGAAACAAAGCGTTCCGACCAGGCACGAACGAGGCAGGGAGATCCGGCGCAAGCTCATGGGGGGCGTTGGAGTCTTTTTCGTACTCGGTGAGGGAGCTGTTCGAAAGCAACCCCGTCAGATCGCTGACCGTGAACGGAACACCCGCCTGCTCCGCAATTTTGGCCGCCTGCTCCAGCTCCACGGCGTGCTTCTGCCCATACTGAAAACCAATGGCCTCCACCCTCTCGAACTCCTGCAAGGCCCAATAGAGGCACGTGGTGGAGTCCTGGCCGCCTGAGAAGAGGACCAAAGCGCAGCTTCCGTGATCAGTTTGGGCAGGAGGCGTTTCCATAGGACGAAAGACGGAGGCACTAATATCGGCTTCCTTCACTACTTTTCACCACTAAATGTCTCCGAAGGTTGAAGCCTCTGCGCTCCCACACCTGAAAATTCCGGACTCCCTGTCCCCTTCCACCTTCCCCATTCGTCTCTCAGATACGCCTTATCCCTCTTCCCAAACCCAAACTATCATGCCCGACATCATCCACTGCATCCCCATCAAGGCCTCGCCCATGGCCATTTTCGACGCCCTAACCACGCAGAAGGGCCTGAGCAGTTGGTGGACCGAGCACGTGATGGCCGAGCCCACGGAAGGCTCCACCACCACGTTCGGCTTCAACGGAGGTGAGATCGAGTTCCACATGCACATTGAAGAGCTTAAACCGAGCGAGCGTGTACGCTGGGCATGCTCCAGCGACTTTCCGGACTGGAACGGCACCACGCTCCGTTTCGACATCTCGGTACGCGATGACGGCGTGGCGATGGTGGATTTCCGGCACATGAACTTTCCCGAAGGCGATCACTTCGCGCGGTGCAATACGGACTGGGGCCGCCTGATGTATTTCCTCAAGGACTACCTCGAGAACGGAAACGACACGCCGATGATGAGATAGCATTCATGCGGCCGGCCGCCAAGATGTGATGCGAATCATGAGCACTTCCCTGCTTCTCCAGAAATCATCTATCAATCTGGTTCGTTGCCGGCTCGAGCGACGATTTCTGGAGAACTGGAGAGGCCGCCTCACTTCCCCATCACACAAATAACCGTGCATGCTCCCAGAGTTCGTTTAGGCCCGTAGATTAGCCCCTCTCATCCACTCCCTACCGGAATGAACTGGATCGCCTGGATAATCATCGGCACTATTGCCGGCATGATTGCAGAAAAGGTTACCAGCACGTCGATGGGCATGATGATGAACCTCGCCGTCGGTGCTGTGCGCAAGAAAACGTGACTGCACCCTCTGAACCGGCGCCCTCCCTGCTAGCCCTCGCGCTGCTTGTTCTTACAGCGGCGAGTTGCGGGAGCGAAGACCCTGGCAACACCGCTTCTGTCGATTCTGAAGTGGTCACCGCGTTCCGCTCGGAAGCCGCGCAGCGCGCACACCGGGTAGACACTGGAATTGCGGCGCTGGAAGCTGAGAGCGCATCAGCCGATTCAACCGGTGCAGCAGCGTATCAACAGGTCATCGGCGAGTTCCTGGATTCCCGGCGCGTGCTCCAACAGGGCCTGGGCTCGCTCGACACCCTGACCGTAGCCGAGTTTGGAGTGGTTTCGGATTCGCTGTCCGAACAACTTTCAGACCTCGAACTGCGGGTGGAGCGTGCCCCGTTTGAACTGGCCCCAAGCCTCGCTGCGCTGAAGGAAATTGCCCGAGACAGGCTCGACATACTCAACGCAACGATCGCGGAACTTCGGCCAGACGCCGATTCAACTCTGGACGCCGCGCTCTTCTCCCTTGGAGAACGAGGCGATGCGTTTGCGGACTCGCTCAGCGCGGCAACAGAGGAAAACCTGAGCGGCCTTCGCCGTACAGCCGTTGCTGACTTGCGCCGATTGCGTGCCACACTCGACTCGCTACGTCGAGGGTTGCCGGCCGAAGAGGCTCCCGCTGATTCGGTGGACGCGGGCTAACCCCTACTCGTTTTCGACCATGGCGATGCCGTCCTGAACCAGGGCATCGGCTTCTTCCTGCGAACCCGCTTCCGAGTAAATGCGCAGGACCGGCTCCGTGCCCGATGGCCTGAACATCAGCCAGCCCCCGTCCACGCGAAACTTGAAGCCATCCAGTGTTTCGGTGACCACCACGCTTCGCCCACCTATCTCATCAAGGCCATCCTTTTTGAGCATGTTGAGGACGGCTTGCTTGCGCTCTTCCGTGGTGTGGAGATCGGAACGGCTCTGGTAGTGCGGCCCGAAGTCGTCCATCAGTTCGCGAACGAGGCCCGACAACGAGCGCTCGCGATTGACCATCATTTCCACAATCGTCAGGCCGATGTAGAGTCCGTCACGCTCGGGAATGTGGCCTTTCACGGCCATGCCGCCCGATTCTTCACCGCCGACCAGCACATCGGCCTCCACCATCTTCGGGCCAATGTACTTGAAACCGATGGGCGTGGTCTCGATCTCCAAATCGTAGACTTCGGCCATGCGGTCGAGCATGTCGGTCGTCGAAAAGGTTTTCACGATGCTGCCGCGGAGGCCTTTCTCCTCGTAGAGGTATCGGACGAGCAATGCAAGGATCTTGTGAGAGTCCACGAAGAGGCCTTCCTCGTCGAACATGCCAATGCGGTCGGCGTCGCCGTCTGTGGCGAGGCCGGCTGCGACGTGTTCGTCCACTACCGCGGACTGTAGCTCCTTCAGATTTCGTGCGATGGGCTCAGGCGCCTGGCCGTGCATTCCCGGATTGAACTCGTTGTGGAGCTCGACCACCAGCGATATCCCAAGGAGTTCGGTAACGATGCCCTGCCCCGCGCCGAACATCGCATCGTAAGCGATACGCACACCTGCTTCCTTGATGGCCTCGATGTCGATGCGCTCGCGGAGCAAATCAATGTAGGCGGTGTGGAGGTCGAAGCGCTCAATCAGCCCATCGGCTTCCAATTCCTCGTAGGCGCGAAGCTCGAACGATTTGTTGAGCTTCCCAAGCTCTGCCTCCACGTCGGCAATCATTTCGGGTGTGGCAGGGCCACCGAAATCCGCCTTGATTTTAAATCCGTTGTACTTCGGCGGATTGTGGCTCGCCGTAATAACGATCCCTGCACTATGGCCTTCCTCCAGCGTCGCCCAACTCACGGCCGGGGTGGTAACAAACGAGTCGGCCAGACGCACACGGACGCCCATTGAGGCCAACACACATGCCGCGTGGGTGGCGAAGGCCTCGCCCTCGAACCGCGTATCGAAACCCAGAACCACCGATGGATCGGGGCCGTACTGCTTGAGAAGCCACTGCCCGGTCGCGCGGGCCACCCGTTCGAGATTATCGAACGTATACCCTTCGGCTACGACGGCGCGCCAGCCATCTGTGCCAAACTTGATTGTGCTCATTCGGGGAGAGAAAGAAGGGTTCGCGGTAAACTATCCGAGGCGTAAAGCTACTGTGTGCAGCCCCCCGCAAGATGAAAGAACGGGAGAAGCACCGCCGTGCTCACGCGGTCCCGGGGAGTCCGGCGGGAAATTGAATCTCAGGGAGACAGGGGTCAGGGTCAGAATTTTGGATATGGGATATCGGATATCAGATATCGGATTTGGGATATCGGATATCGGATTTGGGATTTGGAGCTTGGAATTTTGGTTGTGCGGGAACTTTGTGAGAGCCCCTATCCAATGCTCATCCTCTCAAACCCGCAGTATCCTTGACAGCTGTAGGCAGTTACTAAGGCCGGTTAACAGTCCCTAGTTACTCGGCAGTTCGCAAACCGCGTCCTCGCGGAGGGCTTCGCGGATGTACTTGAACAGAGCAGTACGGCCCGCTCCGTAGCGGTACAGCCGGTCGGCGTCGGCGCGCATCCGGATGTGGCAAACCGGCAGGCCAGGGATGGCGATCGACCCTTCCACAAGGGCCCGTTCGCCGTCTTCGCAGGCGCTGATATTGATGAAGTCCAACGAAGCGGCCTGGAAGTCGGACGCGTTCATTCGGTAGCCGTCGGGATGCATGTCGGTGCGGAGAATCGATGATTCCCCGGTATCGGCCAACCCATCTTGAGAATTAAACAACCCCGCTCCACGGGTTCACTCCAGCCGCAAAATCCGCAATTACTGCCGTGTCAGCGTCATCGGGGACTTGTCTCCCCCCTGCTCGAAGGTGCCCTCCATCGTGGTCTCGTCGTCCGAAACAACGCCGGTGTACGAGGCCCGTCCCATAATGTTGATCACTACATCCTTTCCGTACACTTCAATCTGGCCGAGGGCGAGGTTGTCCGCCTGCCCGGGGGCGTCGAGGATGGCGTTGTACGTGCCATCGTCGTTGCGGGCGAGGTGAAAGGTCATGTGAATCTCTCCTCCATCGTCCCTCTGCATGACACCCACCCAGTCGCCGGTGTAGTCGCCGCGTTTTATAGTGGAGGGCTTTGGCCCCTCGGCTGCGGCCGGTTCGTCAGGCGCCTCGTACGGCGTGAGTACCATCGGTATCGTGTTCCCGCCTTGTGTCCACGTGCCTTCGATCTGGGCGCCCTCCGCGTCGAAGACTCCGGAATACGATGCGCTCGCGGCAGCGAGTGACGCCGAGAACGTCTCTCCATCAAACGCGACATCTGAAAGCGGAAGGCCGAACGCACCCTGATCCGGACTATCCATCGTACCCATGTACCCCTCGTCGCTCTCCGAAACGTGGAAAATGACGGTCAGCGAATCGGCTCCAGGCTGTACAGCGGAAAGATCAATAGTGCCGCTCCAATCACCAACAATATTGGGCTGGGCGGCGGCGGGTAGGGCAACAAGAAGCGTGAGGAGCGAGAGAAGGCGAACCATGGCAGCAGAAGGATGGTGGGGAATGGGTTCAGCTACGAAACCGCTGAATGTCTGTTACAAGCAAGATCACCATTCCATCCTACAAAACCATGACGTGCCTGGGCTTTTGCTCTGTTTTCTTGAGAGCCGGCCCGAGAACGAGACGGGGATCGGGCAAGCCCGACCCCCGCATTCCTCTCAGACGAGCCATCACGTCTCATCCAGCCGTCGTCAGCGGATGAGGGTTAGGCGCTGGGCGCGTACCTCTCCGCCCGCTTCCATCCGGGCGATGTAGGTGCCGGTCGGTAGGCCTTCGGCGTCGAAGCTGATCTCGTGGCTCCCGGCTGCCTGCTGCTGGTTGAGTAGCTCGACCACTTCTCTGCCAAGCATATCGAACACAGCGATCCGCACGTTGCCTGCCTCTGCTAGATCGTACCGCAGCGTGGTGCTCGGGTTGAACGGATTCGGATACGCCGCGTGCAACGCCAGCGTGCTCGGCAGCTCGGCAGCCGGCTCATTGGCAACAGGAGCGCGCTCCGGCCAGACTACGAGGATGTTGTACCAGCTATCGACGAGAGCTCCGGTTTCATCGAAACAAAAGACATCGACAACAAAATCGGGAGAGTCGGACCCCCAGCCAACCGTCGAGCAATACACAGCGCTGCCGCTGTCCGATGAAACCTGAACGTGGCCGCCGGCGCCGGCAGTCCCGACGAGGTCTGAGAAGGTCATCCTATAGTCACCGGCGCTGCTTCTTGTCGCTGTAATACCACCGCCTTTGCTGTTGTAGGCATAAAAGGCATTCGGTGAGTAGGAGGCAGACGCAGGCTCGTTGGCCCAGGCATAACCCAGCCCATCCACCACGTCCGTCGTCTCCACGTATAGAACGGTGTACCGCACATTGGCGGGACTGCCGGCTGCGTTAAAACACTCGATAAAAACAGTTTCGGCATCCCAGCCATCATGGCTACAGAACGCACTCCCGTTGCCATACGCGCTGACCTGATAGTGCCCACCCGATGCTCCGGCAATGCCAACGAACGTCATGGTGTAGACCCCAACGCCCGATCTCGTGGCTGTAATGGCGCCGCCCCCTCCATTGTAGGAAAAGTCGGCATTAGGCGTATACGATGCAGAGCCGGCGTCATTTGCCCAGGCGTAGGCAAACCCAGAGATTCCCCCTGCGGTTGACGTGAACAGTACATCGTACGGGGTATCTACCAGGGCGCCGGCGGGGTCGTAACAACGGATACTTATCAGCAAGTCTGGCCCCGTGGACTCCCAGGAAGCGATATTGCAACGCGCCGGCCCGCCATCGATTCGGGCGGTTACCTGCACATTTCCGCCGCCGGCAACCGGCCCGAGCCCGAAAAACGTTACCGCGTAGGTACCCACGGAAGACCTGTCGATTTCGACGGCGCCGCCCGAAGAATTGTACGAGTAAGTCGGATCGGGCGTGTAGTTGCCTGAGGACGGTTGATCGGCCCAGACGTAGCCTTGTACAGCGTCGTTAAAGTCCTGGGCGGTTGTGGGCGCAGCGCCGAAAAAGGCCAGGGCGGCCAGCGCGATGCCGAAAAAAGCGTAGCGGGTTTTCATGGTTTCAGGGGATTGAATGAGCGTGCGAGTGCTCCGTCGTGGGCAGCGTGGTCTGCTGGCGTAGGATAATGCACTCCTGATCCACCGCATGCCTTCACGTCGAAGTCCTTTCTTTCCGAATATATGAATCAGAACAAATCCGACGCGCCGTTCCTGCTCCGATCTTCGAAACCGCTTCCGACCGCCTTCAGGCCGTCGGGTACGAGGCCACGACGCTACGGCCTCGGAGACAACAACTCCTTTTAATCACAACGCCGGATAGAGCATGCAAAAAGTCTGCGAGCAACCGCCCTCGTCCCACCACCCAACGCGCTCGACAGTTAATTCTGAATGAACCGTCAGCCGCCGCCACCGTCAATCTGGCCGTCTTGCGGGATAGGCGCGGGCTGGAAGTCGGGCTCAACGGGATCTACGATTGACGGATCATCGGCGAGGGTGGCATTCCGGAGGCGTTCGTAGGGGTCGCCCCCCTCGTCTTCGACCCATGGGCCAAACGTCTCCACATAGGCCTCGGCGTCGAACTCCGCGTGCTCGAAGTCATCCAGCTGGAGGCCCTCCAGCGGATCCATGCCCATCGAGTCGTTCCGGAAGTGCTGATCGATCCACTGCAAAACCGAGTCCGCATCGCCGTAATAGGTGGCGAACGACTGGCCGTAGTTGGGCGGATTCGTGAAGCGGCTGTCGGGCAGCCGTGCCTGGGCATTCTGGAAGAAATCGCCAACCAAGTAAAGTGCGTTGTGCGCACCCTGGCCCCAGTAATTCGATCGGAAGGCGACCTGCTGGTCGTTGAAGCCGACCCACGCGCCTGCAACCAAATGCGGATGCATGAGAATGAACCATCCGTCGGCATTGCGCTGCGTGGTACCCGTCTTCCCTGCCACGTCGCCTACGATGCCCCAATCTCGGATGCCGCGGCCGGTACCCCGGTCCACCACGCCGCGCATCATGTCAATCAGTGTCCGGGCGTCGCTGCGGGTGAGTACCTGCCGGCCCTGTCCGCCGAACGAATCGAGAACGTGGCCGTTGGCCGTTTCTATGCGCGTGACCAGCCGTGGCACGCGCCGGAGGCCCTCGTTGGCTATGGTGCCGAAGGCCGAGACCATCTCCAGCAGCGTAACCGGACTGGTTCCCAAAGCCAAAGACGGCACCGCGTCGAGTTCGCTGTTGCTGATGCCCATCTGGCGCGCCATCAACGCCACGCGCGCCGGCCCAATCTCGTCCATGAGTTGCACGGTGATCGTGTTTTTTGAATACGCGAGTGCGTCGGCGAGCGTGAACTGTGCGCCCGAGCCCAGGCTTCCGCTGTTCGTAACCCGCCAGGTTCTTCCGCCCCCCAGGTTCACGGCTATCGATTCGTCGGTGAAACGGTCCAGCGGCGAAAAGCCACGCTGCAAGGCCGCTGCGTACACGAATGGCTTAAACGTAGAACCGGGCTGGCGCTGCGCGACGGCCACGTGGTCGTACTCATCCACCGCAAAATCGCGGCTGCCCACCCATACCCGCACATTGCCGGTGGAAGGCTCCACTGCCACGAAGCCTGCTTCGAGGCGCGTGGCAGTCGCACGGAGGGCGTCCATAAAACGGTCGTTTTCGCGGAGAGCGCGCATGGCATCCTCCTCCGATTGGCCCCCATCCACCATCGCCCTGAATTCACCGGAGCGACGGATGTGGCGCTCTACAACGCGCGAGCGCGTTCGCCAGAAGTAGTCGAAGGGCTCCACCCGCGAGCGGTACCGCACATAGGCGTCGGCCCCAACGAGCGAGGGCATCCTGCTACGGCTCCACTCCACATCCGCAACAGCTTGCAGACGCTCGGTCTGCTCGCGCACCGCCTCCTCGGCCATCCGTTGCATGCCCAAATCCAGCGTCGTGCGGATGACGAGGCCATCCGTTTCGAGATTGTAGCCATTCCGCTGAGCCCACGCTTCCATCCGTACGCGGACGGCCGCCGTGAAGTGTGGCGCGAGGCTCTCGTTGCCGGGCAGGCGGCGAAAGTTCAGGCCAAGGCTACCGCTGCTGAGCCTTGTGGCCTCGGCCGCGTCCAGGTTGCCATGCTCCACCATCAATCGTAAGACAAGATTCCGCCGTTCCAGCGACCGCTCCGGGTTGCGGACGGGGTTGTAATAATCCGGCCCTTTGAGCATGGCCACGAGCGTTGCCCCTTCCGAGACCGTCAATTCGGTGGCTGGCTTGCTGAAATACGTCTGTGCAGCCCGCTCGATGCCCGTTGCGTTATAGAGAAACGGCACCGTGTTCAGGTAGGCCTCCAGGATGTCGCGCTTCGTGTGCGCCCGCTCAATTTTAACGGCCGCAATCATCTCGCGGATCTTCCGGTTGATGGTTCCCGCATTCCCGATTTCCTCGGGAAACAGGTTTCGTGCAAGCTGCTGCGTGAGGGTCGATCCGCCTTCCCGGTTTCCCGTCACAGATCGCCACACGGCCCCGACAGTCCGGCGGATGTCAATGCCCGTGTGGTTGTAAAATCTCCGATCCTCCGTAGCCAACAACGCGTCCACTACATGCAGGGGGATCTGGTCAATCGGCACCCACTCCCGAAACGGCGCCTCGAACTGCGTGAGCTTCTCCCCGCTCGCTGCGTAGACGATGGTCGGCCGGGCCTCGGCGGCTCGCTGGAGTTCGAGAGCGCTGGGCGTTGAGGGAATCAGAACGGCGACGTAAACCGCGAGCGCGATTGCCAGAATTGATGCCATCACAAACCCGCCCCAGAACACGAGCAACACCTTTCTCCACGCCTTCCTGCTCGGATCACGTAGCGCCCCGAAATAGCGTCGCAACAGCCCGTTCCGCTTTTTGCGGACAGGCCGAGAGCGGGTCGAGGCGCGGCGAGACGATCTTCGGCGCGGCATAGGGGGTATTTTCGGCGAGAAGAACAGGTAGTATCGGCTGAAACGCCGCCCGCGCCAAATCCATTGCCCGATTCTCGGCACTTTGGAGCACGTGACGGCTTCGGTAGGTATTCCTGCTATTTTTTAGATCTATTCGTCCTCTAGCCATCTGTCCCCTGTTCTCAGTGCTTAGCCCTCTGTCCTCCGCCCTGTTTCCGTGGTAAGACAACCGGCTCGCTCGGCCAGCCCACCCTACCTGGAAGGCCGTTAAATTGGTCATCGTGTGCGCTGTTGTTGATGTCCTCCCCCTCACCCCGTCCCTCTCCCGTCTGGGAGAGGGGGTTTCCTAGGAAAGACTGAGATCATTCCGCACAACGATCTCATTTTCAACTGCCTACCAGGCAATCCGAAATCCCACATCCCACATCCACCGACGGCAGACCGCTGACGACAGACCGAAAACCCGATCCCATATCCAATATCTAGAACCTCCCCATCCGGCTACCTCCCTACCTGCCTACGTCCCTTTCCGACATCCGATATCCAAAATCTTTCCTTCCGCGTCTGCCTTTTGCTCTCCGTCCTCTGTCTACTGACAGCAGGCTGCACGTCCTCTGCCGAATCGCCAGAGGCAGGTGAAACAGGGTCTGCGTCCATGATTCGCGGGATGACGCTGGATGCCGTAGAAGAACCTTCCCAAGAGGCGATGGCCCGTCTCGCTGGTCTCGGCGTCGATCACATCACGCTGATTCCTTTCGGCTTCCAGCGCCGCCACAATGACCCCAACCTGAGCTTCAACCCCGAACCGGGCTGGTATTCAGACCCAGCCGGAGACCACGCCCAAACGGCTTACCGGGATGGTGAGAGATGACAGACGACATCCGACACTCGGACTCGGAGCCGCCGATTAGAAGCTACGTAATAGGCCTGCTGGCGGGTGCGCTTGTGTTGGCCGCATGCGGTCGGAGTGTCGAGCCCGCTGCTGTCGCCATTGATGATGGCCGGATAACCGTTGAGCCTGAGACCATACGGGCAGGTTCCCTCCGCTATTGCCCGCCCTCATGTCCGACCTTGTTCGAGATCACTAACGTTGGGACCGAACCTCACCGATACACAATGGTTGTGGGCCCTCACGACCCTGAGGCCCTCCCCTTGTACGACTGGCAGAACGCCCAACAGGACTTTGGGATGGGTCCGGTGGAGTGGTGTGTCTTCATGGAGTTCGACTACGGACCGGGTGATCCACCGCCCTCCGGGGAGCTTTCTGCCATCGAAGCGAGACGAGTGCTCTGCGAGGAAGCAGTGGCCCGTGACCAGCGGATGGTCGACGGTCAGCAGGGACTCGGCTGGCTCGGGAACACTGCGGGGGAGTGGATTGCACCTGGTGAGACTGTGGAGATCAGCGGTCTCGGTGCTGGCACATACATTATCTTCTGCAACCTGCCTGGCCATTAGGAGCAGGGTGAGGTAGCGGCTGTCGTTGTTCTGGAGGGCGACGGGTAAGCAACCGACTGCGCCAAGACGTCTGACACCGGGCGAACGACCACGAATAGAAGCGCCCTATCACTCGGTCTACATGACAAGGAGTCCGCCTGTCCTCAGGGCACATATCCGGCTGGGTGGGATGATGTTGCGCGGTGTTGCACGCCCCGGTTGGGCGGTAGATCACCTGTTGAGCTGAATTGAGTAGCTCTGTCGGGTTTGTTCCGCCGTCCCGGTGGCGTGTGCCACCCCTTCGCC
>JADFLK010000371.1 GCA_022564455.1 Bacteroidota bacterium | reverse complement strand
TGCTTTTTCAGGGCGGTGGCGGTAAGTATGGGGATGCCAGCATGTGAAGGTGTGGGGGTCTGAGGGTGTGAGGGGCCAACTTCTCCCGCATCCTGAGCATGGCCCATCCCCTCATCCTCTCTTCCTCTCATACTCTCATCCATTCCTGCATCTGCACTCATACCGCTTCCTCCCGCTGGATGCCGTACTTGGAGAGCTTGTTATAGAGGTGCGAGCGCTGGATGCCGATGGCTTCGGCAGTTTTCGATACGTTCCAGTTGAACTCATCCAGTTTCCTCTCGATGAACACTTTTTCGGCGGCGTCTCGGAAATCAGAGAACGCCTGGTGCTGGTCAAGCAGTGCAGCGATGGGGTTGCCGGCCGCACCGCCCGGGCGCACGTAGCGGTCCACGTCGCGGCCTGTAATTTCGTCGCCGTCCGAGAGAATCAGGAGGCGCTCCACCACGTTGCGGAGCTCGCGCACGTTGCCGCGCCAGTCGAGCTTCTGCATCTTTTCGAGGGCGTCCTCGGCAAGGGCCTTGGGCTCCATGCCGTTGCGCCGGCTGACCTCGCCGAGTACGAATTGCGCGATGGCCGGGATGTCGCTGCGCCGTTCACGAAGCGGCGGAACGTGGATAAGGATTACCGCAATGCGATGGTAGAGGTCTTCGCGGAACTTGTGGTCGTCGATTTGAAGGAGGAGATCCTTGTTCGTGGCGGTAATTACACGCACATCCACGGGGATGGCCCGGTCTCCGCCCACACGCATGATGCGGTTTTCCTGAAGCGCCCGGAGCACCTTTGCCTGGGCATTGAGGCTCATGTCGCCGATTTCGTCAAGGAAGAGCGTGCCACCGTCGGCCTGCTCGAACTTGCCGATGCGTTGCTTGGTGGCACCCGTGAACGATCCCTTTTCGTGCCCAAAGAGCTCGCTTTCGATGAGTTCGCTAGGAATGGCCGCACAGTTGACTTCCACAATTGGCCCACCCTTCCGCTCGGACTTATCATGAATCCACCGTGCAACGAGTTCCTTCCCCGTTCCTGCTTCGCCGGTAATGAGCACGCGCGCTTGCGTCGGCGCCACGCGCTCAATGGTCGACTTCACGCGCTCAATGGCCGTGCTGTCGCCCACAATGGGCGTCAGATCCGAAGCACCCGCGTCCGTAATTCTCTGCTTCATCCGCCGGTTCTCGACGACGAGTTGGCCGCGGTCCAGAGCGTTCCGAACCGTAACAACGAGACGGTTCAGATCGAACGGTTTTTCGAGGAAGTCGATGGCGCCGAGCCGCGTAGCCTCCACGGCCGTCTCTACCGTTCCGTGCCCTGAGATCATCACCACCGGCGTACCGATCTCGGCGTCGTTCATCGCCTGGATCACCTCCATCCCATCGCGCTTCGGCATCTTGATGTCGAGCAGAACGAGGTCGTACGAGCCCGTACGCACTTTCTCGAGGGCCTCTTCACCGTCGGTGGCCTCGTCCACTTCAATGCTGATGTCTTCGAAGATGGTGTCGTCTTCGAGGATATTGCGGATCGAGCGTCGGATGCTCGACTCGTCGTCGGCGATGAGGATGGTGGGCATGGGCGATGGGCGGATAGTTCGTCCGAAACAATGCTGCGAACCTACCGAAACCGACGCTTAATTACCGCCCCCTGCCTCGGCCCTCGCCATGAGCGCTTCAACAAGCGTTGCGTTCGGTGTGTCGCCGTAGTCGTCGAGGAACTGCTCGTAGACTTCCTCCGCCTCGGCAGCGTCTCCGGCAGCTTCGTAGTTGCGGCCGGCAGACATCAGATAATCCGGCGTTGTGGCGGGCGAATCGTACGCAGCAGCAGCGCGGCGGAAGAGTTGAGCGGCTTCGGCGTTGTCTCCCTGCTGCTCATGGACGGCGGCCTGCCCGGCCAGTGCGCTCGCGCCAAGGATGTCCCCGCCTACATCGAAGCTCTCAAAGTATTCCAGCGCCTCGTCAAAACGACCTAACTGATACAATGCATCCGCGGCATAAAACGTAGCGAGGTTGCCCGTCGCCGTCGAGCCGAAGCGGTCGGCGATTTCGATGAGCCCGGGCGTGTCGGCTGTGCCATCAAGCGCCTCCGCGAGCTGTCCCTGCTCGAACGTGGTGAGGATGTTGCCGAGCATCTCGGCGGCTTCTGAGTCGCGGCTGTTCTGCCAGAGGTTGTACCCAAACACGCCAACTATAATGACAAGCAAACCGACGGCAACGCCGATAAGCAGGTTTCGGTGCTCCTCGAAAAAACCCACCGACGCAGCTGCAGCCGTAGCAAGCTGATCCTCACGCAGCTGATGGCGGCGGCTGGTTCGGGGCGCATTGAGCATGGACATGAGCGTACGACGTGGGTAAGAAGCTGGGGATGCGGAATAAAAACAACGCGCGCAGATGGCGCACAGACAGCAGCAAAGATACCGTTCGCTGGGTGCCTCGGGCAATCTGAGAACGGGTGGAGAATCCGTTACAACAGCGGCTTTTTCCGCCTCTTGGCCCCAATTTCACCGAACCGCTTCTGGGTGCAGACGTAATGTGCGCGCGACCGGTACAGGGCCCACAATCCGGCCGAGTCGTCTCCCTCGTCCCTCCAACCACAAGCTCTCACCCGCATGGCCATCAAGATTGGGATCAATGGCTTTGGGCGCATCGGGCGCCTCGTCTTCCGCTCTATCCTTGAGCGCGGCGACACCGACTTCGACGTCGTGGCCGTCAACGACCTGACGGACGCTGCAACCCTCGCTCACCTCTTCAAGTTTGATTCGGTTCATGGCCGGTTTCCCGGTGAGGTCTCCGTGGATGGCGACTCGCTCGTCATCAACGGCGACCGCTTCAAGGTGCTCTCTGAACGCGATCCGTCGCAGCTTCCGTGGGGCGACCTTGGCGTAGATGTCGTCGTTGAATCCACCGGTTTCTTCCGGACGCGC
>JADFLK010000370.1 GCA_022564455.1 Bacteroidota bacterium | reverse complement strand
CATGCGCGACCTCGATATACGCGGCGCGGGAAACCTTCTCGGCGCTGAGCAAAGCGGATTCATCGAAAACGTGGGCTTCGAGACGTACCACAAAATCCTCGACGAAGCCGTGCAAGAACTGCGAATGGACGAGTTCCAGGAGGTCTTCGCCGAGAGCGGCCACATCCCAACCGCCCCCGATCCTGCCATCGACGTAGCCGAAGACGTACTCATCCCGGCGGACTACGTAACCAACGGCAACGAGCGCCTCAACCTCTACCGCCGCCTCGCCGAAACCAGTGTGGATGAGTTCGACGCCTTCCGAAGCGAACTGGAAGACCGGTTCGGCCCCGTTCCTCAAGCCGTCGACACACTCCTGCAGATGGCGCAGATGAAGCCGCTCGCCCACGCCCTCCGCCTGACGCGCGTTTCGTGGAAGAACGAGCGGCTCTTCCTCACCCTCCCAGACCAAAAGAACGACCCGCACTTCTACGCCGAAGTCTTCAACCCGCTATTGGAGCGTCTCGGTGGATTAGATAACCAGTACGTGCTGAAGGACTCACGCTCCGGGCGGCTCCGTGCAATTGTTCAGGACGTGAATACGCTGGAGGATGGGGTTGGGGTGTTGGGGAAGTTGCAGGTGGAAGCCGAAATCGCAACTGCGTAGTACTTCATAGCTTCAGGGAATGCTACCACGTGTCTACATCGAAACGACTATTGTCAGTTACTTGACTTTGCGCCCGAGCCGCGACATCATTCTTGCTGCACATCAACAGATCGCAGACGAGTGGTGGCACAACAGTCGCGCGCATTTCGAGACACCGCTCAACCTGTTCTCGATGAAGCCGCTCAAGGCCATACGGAGACTGTAGGCCAGCAGCTTGAAGAGCTAGATCCTCTTCAACTTCTCGACGTCGCGGAGAAAGTTGCAGATCTGGCAGTGCGGCCGATTCGTGACGAACCGGTTTCCAGAAAGGCAGCAGTAGATGCAATTCACATTGCAACATCAACGGCGAATGTTATGGACTACTTGCTGACATGGAACTGCAAGCACATCGCAAATGCATTGATGAGAAACAAAATGGAGGCCGTCATTCGTTCAAGTGGTCACGAGCCATCTATTCTGTGCACACCAGAAGAGCTAAAACGGGAGCAAAGAGTTGAATAGATGGGAAGACAAGATTGTATCAGACGTGCGCGATTCTCGCGAGCAGTACGCCGAGCGATTCGGATTTGACGTCCGGGCCATATGCAAAGGCTTGCGAAAGAGCAAGCAGGAAAGCGGACGGCGTGAGGTCCGGCTTGACCCGGGAGGCAAGCGGAAATCGACGGCACTAAAATGACGGCGCATTACAAGATATCGGGTTTGCACGACCTCCTAGGGGGCTGTTGAATTACCTACTTTGCAACCGAGACGAGCGCATCTCGGTTGAGATCAAGGCGCGAAATCGTAGTCGAATCGGTGATTCGCTCCAGCAGTACTGCGGGAATGACGAATTTCGACAGCCTCCTAGGAAGCAACCGGTTCGGGCTGCTGTACGGCGTCTTCGGTGGGTTCGGGGAGGAACTTCCAGACCAGCAGCACCAGCAAGAGCACCGTAGCTGCAGAAGCGTAGGTGGTAGCGCGGTAGTCCCCGCTTGCGTAGAGGATACCGGCTACGAATGCGCCTAGCGCTGTTCCCATCTGCCCGATAGCGATGGTGAGCGAAAGAAAACTACCGCGCTGTTTTGCGGGGACGAGAGCGGTAAGCAGCGCCTGCAAAGGCGACATCCGCATCGAAAAGAAAACCATGATGGCGATGTAGGCCGGGTACGCCACCCAACGATCCGTGACGACGTAGGTGAGGGCTAGCGTGACAATGATAAGGCCAATGCACGCAACGATAATTAGCGGCTTCCGCCCGACTCTGTCGGAGAAAGAGCCCGCCATCGGTCCCGCAACGACGCCCGCCAATCCACCGACGAGAAACAGTGTCGCGATAAAATCGACGTCGAGGCCGGCCAGTGTGAGCGGCTTCCCAAATACAGTGACATCCAGCGGTGAAAAATGTACGGTAAGCCACTCCGGCAGGTAGACCACTAGCAGCGACAGCCCCAGGTACATCAGGAAATACGTGAGCGCTGCCGCAAGGACCTCCGGCTTCGACAAGAGCCGGCCGTAGTTCGTCACAGTTCCAACAAGGGTCATCCGGGACTTTTCCTTGTCGACGTCGGGTTGTGGAACGACGAGAAGGATGAGCACGAAGGCACCAACCATTAACGCTGAGAACGCTACAAACGGGGTCAGGAAGCCAAGCCCCGCCGCCAATACACGCCCGATAGGAACACCCAGTACGATACCGAAGGGGATGCCGCTCATCACCCACCCCGTTGCCCACCCACGCCGCTCGTAAGGGAAGTAGTCGCCAACGTACGAGACGGCCGCACCACTCAGAATGCCTCCGCAGGCTCCGGCCACGGCGCGGGCGCCGAGCATGGTGCCAAATGAGGTCACCAGCCCATGCAACGCCAGTGCAACGGCCAGGGCGCCGGACCCCAGCAACAGTATCCGCCGCCGGCCGATGCGGTCGGAGACAGGGCCCATGATCAGCGCCGCCAGAGCCAGGGAGATCGAATAGACCGTTATGAGCAGACCCCACCTGGCTTCCGGCACGTTCAGTGCATCGCCGATGAGCGGCAGGATGGGTGTTACGATAATCGTCTGGCTCGCGGCGGTAAACACCATGAGCCAGAGGGAGAGTATGATCCCGAGAGTGCGGAGGGGGGAGTGCGTCAGGGGGGTATGCGTTAGGGCCTGTTAACAGTTAGCGCGTGAGGTCGGTTCGAGGACAGTCTGAGGCCGTTTCAAGGCGCACGAGGAGGGCGGGGCAATAGTCCCGGACGACGAGTGTAACACCGAAACGGACCAGAATGGCCCGAAACGGCCCATCGCGATTGGGT
>JADFLK010000369.1 GCA_022564455.1 Bacteroidota bacterium | reverse complement strand
GTATCGGAGATCTTCTGGTGCGACAGCACGGTGCCGGGTTGTGCGCGGAGTGTGGAGCCCGCCATGATCAACAAACCGATTGATACAGACAGGATGGTCTTCGTTGCGGTGAGGATGTACGTACGCATAGCTCGTTCTCGAAGCGTGTGAGGGTCCCCGGCCAAAACGCCGGATGTACAGCTAACATAGTGCATAGCTGGCATATGTTGCCTCCTCGTTATGCGTAGGCGCGTAGCACGGTTCGTTGTGCAACACCCAGCCATTCCGACATCCCCTGTCTCGTCTCGCAAGCTCGCCGATCGACCGTAGTCTGAACAATCTTGCCAATGGCTCGTTGTGCTGCACCCAGCCAATCCGACATCCCCCGTCCCGACAAGTCGGGAAACCCCTTCAAAGGGGGACTTCAAATAGTCTCCACTTCGGGATAGCGGGGGGAGGGGTGTTGTCGCTGCTCGTTATCCCCCGGTCTACATCGGTTGGAGCACATACAGCGCCTGCTGGTGAATCCACTTTCCTTTAATGGAAGCCTGCTCGACCCTCAGTCCGAGGCGCTCGAAGACTGCGCGCCACTCCGCGTCGGTTCTGAAGTGGAGATGTTCTTCCTGCGAGGCCATCCTGCCACCCGAACGCAATCTGTTGGCGAGCCGGTCGAGCCGGGCAAGAAGCCGCTGCTGCCACGCCGATTCGTAAACCGATTCCATGACGATGATCGGACCATCCGTGACGCGCATGGCCTCGCGCAGCGTCTGCTCTGCATCCTCCGCGTGGTGGAGGACGAACACAAGTACAGTCAGGTCGAATGTGTCGTCGCCAAAAGGCAGCAGCTTGCCATCGTACATCGAGAGCGGAAGCTCGGTTCGGTTGAAATCGACGACATCCACGAGCGATACTTGTGCGCCGGTGTCATGTTGAATCACCTCTCCGACGAACCCCTCCCCTGCTCCGAGGTCGAGCACGCGAGAACTGGCGCCCGGCGGTTTAGGGAGATGACTGTTGATCCGCCGCCACTTTCTCCGCGCCCGTCTTCGCATGAGCACAGGCAGGGAGATTTTCGCCAACACCATCATCATGAAACCAAAGAAGGCGGTCCAACCCACCGAAACGGCGGCGTATCCCCACACCGGCTCGGCGTACACCCAATACGTGGCCATTGAGGCAACCCCAAGCACAAACCAGCCGAGCGCGAACAAGCGCCCGGCCTCTCGATCCATAACCAGCGGCAACAGTACGAGGAGCGGCAGGAGGTACCAGGGGTGGATAGTCGTGGAACACAGAAAGAAGAGGCTCAGAACGACCAGAAGTGCAATTTCAAGCGGCCATTTCCGCTTCCAGTCGAGGGCGAACACGACGGGGAGGGAAAGGAGGAACAGCAACTGGAGTACCGGGCCAAGGGTCTTGCTTGTATCGCCGAGGCCAAGGCCGGCGGCCAATCCCTTGAGAGCGAAATACGGGCCGGCGTTGAACTCGAACGCTCGCACGTAGAGGTCGAGGGACTCCCGGATATGTGGGATGGTGTACGAAGCCGCATAGGGCGCTGCAAGCAACATCCCAACCACGAGGCCACCCACCGCAGCCTTCCAACCCAGCCGACGGATCACGAAGGGCGCAAAAACAAACGGGACGAGCTTGACCCATCCTGCGGCGGCAAGGGCTCCACCTGCAAGCGCTCCTCGCGATTGGCGGGCTGCCCACACAACCATCAGGAGCAGCCCGATTGCCAGTGCTTCGGTGTGGGCCTGCCCGGCGGTTTCGATTACGACGAGCGGATGCCATGCGTACAATAGCAAGTCGCGGGGCCGCACCATCCTGCTCAAGAAAAACAGGCCGACCAGCTCCCCTCCCACCATCACCAGCTTGATGAAGTACCAGCTGATGAGCCAGCCAAGCGGATAGAGCAGTCCTCCAAGTGCAAACACGAGTTGCGAGAACGGCGGGTAGACCGAGTAGTAGCCGCTGGAGTTCATCCGCCGGTAGACGGCCTCCTGATGGAAGTCGGCCATCTCCGGATCGGACGGGAGGTAGTGGTAGGGATTGACGCCTTCCTCCGCCTGGATCATTCCGTCCCAAACGTATCGAAAGCCATCGTCCGAGAGGGTTGGCGTGAGCGGAAAGACAATCACACGAAGAGCGATGGCCATCACGAGCACCTCACGACGAGAGACCCCTCCCTGCCGCCATCGGACGAAAACGAGAACGCCCGCTGCGAGCGCACAGAGCACGAATCCCGTTCGCCAGCCGGCCCCGGCGCCGGGCGAGCGAGCGCACACGGCCATCCCCGCACATAGCACGACCAATAGAAGCTGCTGGGCTCGGGCGCTTCTCACTCCGTCTCGCCAGGCCTCGGCGCGAACCAGAGCATCAGGCGGCGGCCTTCCGCCTCCAGCCTTACACCGTCCGTCAATTCCTTGATGATGTAAAGGCCTCGCCCACCGGCCTGAAGGGCATTTTCAGGAAGCGTCGCATTCTGCAGACGATCGAGCGTCAGTCCCGGCCCCTCATCCTCAACCGACATCCAGCCCCCGCTGTCTTTCTTCCGCCACTCGAGCTTCACTTCTCGCGTGGCGTCGGCGCCATTCCCGTGTTCAACGGAGTTGGCAACGGCCTCCCCCACCGCGAGCGACATGCGGTCGGCCACCTCGTCCGGGAAAGCCGCCTCGCTCGCCGCGGCCTCAGCGAAGCGAACCGCCTCGGGCACGGCTTCGGGCGTACTGGGGAGAACCAACCTCATGGGCGGTAGAGGAGTCTATCGAATAATGGCGACCTTCGTAATTACGGGGTCCTGGCCGTCGGTTTCGATTCGAATCAGATAGATCCCTGAAGGTACTTGCTCGCCGTTGTCGTCGGTGAGGTCCCACGGCGTGCCGCCGTCTCCATCGAACTCCTCCAGGCTCCGCACGTGCGCGCCGTCCAGCGCGTAGACCTC
>JADFLK010000368.1 GCA_022564455.1 Bacteroidota bacterium | reverse complement strand
GTTTCACATCTACCGGGGTCTATGACCTGTACTGGGGCGCTAAACATGGCCTTTCCACTACTAGCGGCGAGTACAGATACAGGTACGCTGGAAATGCGAGACGGATGCCAGACAATTTTCGCAACTGACTTCTCAGAGGAGACTGCCGATATCACCATGCACCGAGTGGCAGGTTGCGGGTACGAAGGCGTCGTTGGAGGTGAAGAGGGCGGCATTCCCATGCAAATCCACTTCACTTGGGACGTGCAAAACGAAGAGTTCATCACGGGAATTCTCTATTCCCAGGTCAATGAACAGTGCGCGATTTGTACCGTGTCGCGAGGATTTGAATTGCGATTTGAGGAATAGCGCCGGTGGGGCAGCAAGCGCCTGATTCACCCTGAAGGCAGAATGCGAAGTCAGTCGCAGATTACATTCGCGGCAACAAGTCAGCCACCTTCATGCTCCGCAGCCTGACCGCTTTCCGCCGCTACGCCTGGGGCCTTCTCGGCTACACGATTCTCGTGATCCTGTGGGGCGGGTTCGTGCGAGCGTCCGGCTCGGGTGCGGGTTGCGGCAACCACTGGCCGCTGTGCAACGGCGAGATCATCCCTCACTCGCCGGCGCTCAATACCCTTATCGAGTTCTCACATCGCCTGACGAGCGGGATGGCGGGCATCCTGGCAATCTTGCTGGCTGTGTGGGCCTTTTTTGCGTTCGGTAGGAAAACGCCCGTGTTCAGAGCGAGCGTGGCTGTTCTTGTGTTCATGATGCTGGAGGGCGCAGTGGGCGCGGGGCTCGTGCTGTTCGAGTACGTGGCCTACAACCCGTCCATCGCCCGCGCTTACTGGATGGCCGCACACCTGACGAACACCTTTTTTCTTCTGGCCGCGCTGACTCTGGCTGCGTGGTGGGCTTCCGGAGGGCATCTCCCGCGCTTCCGAGGCAACGGCCGAAGTAAATGGATGATGTTGGCGTCGCTGCTCGGCTTGCTGGTCCTTGGCGCATCCGGTGCAGTAACTGCACTCGGAGACACGCTGGCGATCAGCGGGGGCTACGATCCGGCGCAGAACGCCGTCGTCGGGACGCTTACTGGCCTGCGCATCTACCACCCGATTCTGGCGTGCTCGGTGTTCGTACTTGTTGCCGCGACGGTTTTCCTCTCCGAACGGCGATCATCATCAGCAGCAACTTCCAGATTCGGCCGAGGAGTCGTTGGACTCATGCTCCTTCAACTCCTCATTGGCCTGGCGAACGTCCAACTACACGCGCCCGTCGGAATCCAACTGGTCCACCTGCTGATGACGAATTTGATCTGGATTGGCTTTATCCTCTTCTCAGTTGAAAGCCTTCCAACCAACGACTCTAACTGAACCATGCGTCCGTACTTCTTCGTTCTCGCCTTCGCTTCAATCGTACTGCTCGGATGTAGCTCTAGCAACTTGGGCCATGCCTACGTGCGTGAGGCAGGCGGCGGCATTGGAGCGCCGATTCCCGGCGTTACGATTACGTTTATCAAAGAGGATCGGAGTGCCGTCTACACGGCGACCACTGACGCCAGCGGATCGTACTCCATCGATCTCCCACAGGCCAGGTATGTCTTTCTGGCCGATCATCCCGACTACGAGGACTACAGCAGCGCACCGGGGTTCACGGTAATTAACAGCAACCAGCCGCAGACGCTGAATGTGTTCCTCCGCGAACCTCGTGTTACGACAATCCTTCTCGTGAGGCACGCCGAAAAACAGAACCCAAACTCGAACGACCAAGCGGAGCCCCTGAGCGCTGATGGAGAAGCGCGGGCGCGAGAATTGGCCGAGTCCATCTATCGCTCCGGTGTTACGGAAATTTACTCCACCAATTTCGTCCGCACCCTTGCCACGGCTCAGCCTTTGGCTGATTCCCTCAAACTCCAGCCGATCCTCTACGACGATCCGGCCCAATTAGCCAGCCAGATCCTGGCCGACCACACCGGTGACATCGTCTTCGTGGTTGGCCACAGCAACACGGCAGGCGCGGTGGCAAACGCCCTGGGAGCAAACGTGCCAACACAAACGATCGGCGACTACGACAACCTGTACGTTATCACGGTTGCTGCCCAGACCAACGTAGTCAACCTGCAATACGGCGCCGACAGCACGCCCGACCTGGAGAAGAATGAGAGCGTAATGCCCACTCTGCTACTCGTTCAAAACACAACCACTGGCGGACAGTCTCTCGCACACGTTGCCGAAAAGGCTGATGTAGCCGCTATTTATTCTGCGGCGGCAGACGCGACTGTCCAGGGATTGGCTGCTGAGCTTGGTTTGCCAATCTATCTATTTGATGTAAATGACGTTGCGGCATCTGTAGCACAGATTTTAGCTGACCATGGCAATAGCGTTGTCGTACTGGCTGGCTCCAACGAGGTCCTTCGAGCGGCCCTGGATGCAGTCGGCGGCTATCCTATTCCGGCAATGTTTGGAAGCGAAGACGACAACATCTTTGTCGTCACGCCGCATGGCGCCGATGAAGCACGACTGCTCAACCTGCGGTATTGAACATCCTATTCAGCTTCTGATATGAACGCAACACCCTACAAACTACTCGCGAAGCTCATAACCCCGTATATAAAGGGCATGATCCAGAAGGCCATTAAGAAGGATATAGACACGGGATCGTGGATTTCGAGGGCCTTGATTCTGATGTATAAGCTGACGAAAGGCCTCCAGCAAACCGTAGCGGCAATTGCACCAGCTCTCTTGATCGTTGCAGTTTCAGGCTGCTCTTCAAGCCGTGACATTGCCGCATCGCGGACTGGCCTGAATCCAGAAGAGGAGATCACCCTGTTTCTGGACTCCTACAGGGCTGCTTTTTATGAACAGGACACCCACCTGGTGCGGTCCGTGTAAAAAAGAGCTAGCTGACTTTGCGAAAGAAAAGAATCGTCTTGCGGAGAATGGTATCGAGGT
>JADFLK010000024.1 GCA_022564455.1 Bacteroidota bacterium | reverse complement strand
CGCTGCCACAGCCGTTGACGCCGCTGGCCAATACGCCAGCGAGAAAGTGCAGAGCTACATGCGCAGCCTCATGCGCGCCACGGCGGAAGCCAACGGCCGCGATCCCCGGATCGCCGAGGCTATGGTGGATGAAACGCTCGCCGTGCCGGGCGTCAGTGAAGAGGGCCAACTCCTCTCGCTCTCGGCAAACGAAGCGCTCCGGCTGGGCGTGGCGGATGCCGTCCTTTCGTCTGCGGATGAAGTGGTAGCGAGCCTTGGTCTTGCGGAGCGTGCCCAGTTTGCTCACCATGCCTCCGGCGTCGAGCGCCTGCTGCGCTTCCTGGGTTCACCCATCGTGGCGTCGATCCTCATGCTCATGATGATGGGCGGCCTCTACTTCGAGTTGCAAACACCCGGCGTAGGTTTCCCAGGATTGATGTCGTTCCTGGGGGCAGCTCTCTTTTTCGCGCCGCACTATATGCTCGGTCTCGTGGAGAGTTGGGAGATCGTCTTGTTTCTTGTAGGTGTTCTGCTTCTCCTCGCCGAGGTATTCGTAACGCCGGGATTCGGCGTCGCGGGCATCGCGGGGCTCATCATGGTTCTCGCCTCGCTGATGGCCGCGCTCATTGGCAACGTAGGCCTCGCCTTTCCTTCCGGCGGCCAGATATCCCGGGCAGCCGCTACGCTCTCTTCTGCGCTGGTTTTGCTGGTCGTGCTTGCCGTATCACTCGCTAGATTCTTGCCGCGATCGCAGCGCTTCGGAAGGCTGATTCTCTCGCCCGAACTCTCCAGTTCGGAGGGCTACACTTCCGCCGAAACGGACACGTCGCTTCTAGGGCAGACGGGTACGACGCTCACCGGCCTCCGCCCCTCCGGCGCCGCTGAACTCAATGGACGCCGCGTGGACGTCATAGCGCAGAGCACCTTTATTGACGCGGGGACCACCATCGAGGTGGTGGATGTGCGCGGAAGCCGCGTAGAAGTCCGCCCCGTCGCCTCCTGATCGTTCTCCTCATACTTCCGTGTCTCTTCTCATCGCCATCGCCCTGATCCTCTTCGGCCTGGTTCTGCTAGGACTAGAGATTTACCTCGTTCCCGGCGTGAATGTGATCGGCGTAATTGGGGTGATTTCCGTTGGGGTTGGCGTGGTCTACGCGTTCGTAACGCTCGGGCCGCTTGGAGGTATCCTGGCTCTCGCAGGAGCTCTTTTGGCGGGTGGCGGATTGGTCACGTACCTGTGGCAGACCGGCGCGTGGGACCGGCTCATCCTCGCCGATGTGCTGAACCGCGATGATCTCGCCGACGCAGCTGAAAAGGATTCGCGCTCACGGTGGCTTGGCGAGATTGGGACAGCCGTCACACCGCTGCGCCCCACAGGTATTGTGGAAGTGGGCGGCGAACGCCTCGAAGTGCTTACGGAGGGCGCTTTCATCGCCGCGGGTAGCCACGTAAAGGTGGTGGCGATGGATCGGCGGCGGTACTTCGTCCGGCTGGCCGGCGAAGAAGAAAAGGACGAAGCGCCCGGCGAAGCAGCGTAGTTTTTGGTTCCGTTCAACTCCGCACGAAACCGATGCGATTCGCTGCTGTTCTGCTCGTCTCTTTTGGATTTCTCACGGCCGCCTGTGGCGGGCAAGCCGACCTCGGGCCCCCCGCTGGATGGGCAGTCGATGATGCCGGCAAATGGTGGAGGATGGATACTGATACGACGGGCGCCTTCCGCGATCTTGAAACTCTCGAAAGCATGGGCGTCCGGGTTTTTGAGGGAGTCGATCTAGGATCGAGTGTCCAGAACAGGATGCTTGAGTTCTACCGCACGAACCCTGAAATTGTGGATTCCGTGTTTGTGGAGCACGGACTGCCGGTTGTTGAGCGCGGCGACCCGACCATTGCAGACCGCACGGAATTGCGTGAACGCCTCGTTACCGATGCCTACCGCGAGATGGTTCGCTACTACCGCGACGCGAGGCAGGACCCCAACGTGCAGATTGAAAAAGTGTATCCGGATAGCCTGCGCGAGCGCGGCGTGACCGGCCAGGTGGAGGTCCAGATCCGGGTCAATGCGGAGGGCGAGCCGGTCGCTATCGAGAAGCTCTCCGGCGTTGAACCCACGCTGGACGCCTTGGCCATGCAGGCCGTTACGAAGATGAGGTGGGTCCACGCCGGGTTCATGGGCGAGGCCGTTCCGTCATGGACGCGCGTGACGATTACCTATTAACCACCGATCAGAACGCCCGCGATCGTTGCCGTCATCCACGAGGCCAACGCGCCGCCGAGAAAGGTGATCTCATGGTGTTAAACAGAAAATGCCGCCCGGAGCACAATGCTCCAGACGGCACAGACATGGGCGACGAGACCGCTAAAGATCTCGCATTGCCATGGAGTTACTTGAGAAGCGTCACTGACTGGCTGGCAGTAAAGACCTCTCCCGTAGCTCGAACGACATACAGACCTGACGAGAGTCCCGCTCCGTCGATGGTAAATGTCTGTATCTGGTCGGCATTCAGGGCACTGTCGAAAAGGACAGACACGCGTTGGCCAAGCACATTGTAGAGCGCTATCTCTACGCGTTGATCGCGAGCGACGCTCAACGTAAACGAAGCCTGCGGATTGAACGGATTCGGATAGACGGACGACAGGAGGTGGGTGCCAGGCGTCTCCAGCGATGCCTCAACCTCTGGGCTATACTCGAATGCGCCATCGAAGTCGATCTGCTTGAGCCGGAACATGTGGATTCCTGGATCAAGCCCTCTGACGGAATAGGCGTACGTTTGCACTTCGGTTGTCGTGCCGTGGCCATCTACGAAAACCAGTGCTTCCCAGTTCTCACCGGTTTGCATCTGAACTTCGAAACCTGCGTTATTGGTTTCCGATGCCGTTTCCCACTGGAGATGCACATCGTCGGCGGAGGTGATGGCGGTGAAGGACGTGAGTTCCACAGGAACCTTGAAGTCGATTAGATTGGCAATGAGCTGAGCCCAGTCCCCACCACAACTGAGTTGGGAGGCGCCGATGCCGTTTACGTAGTTGACCGCGACCCCATCGGTGCGGGAAGCGACGACAATCTCGCCGTCGATATAGTGGCTGTCATCAAACCCGTTGCCCTGCGGGGTGAGAATATCCCTGAACCCGCACTCGAGGGAGGCCACGCCTGTGTATACAGGCAACGCGCCATCACCGGACCAGGTATCGGAGGTGAATGCGTTGGTGCCGCCGATGACGGGGCTATAAGCTGAAGTCATAATCGCACCGCTCAAGAAATTCCCTGACGTTAATGTTGTGAAAACACCCAGTTTCACTATACCGCCTCCGTCCACGTAGGTGGCCAGGTTATCGCCAAACGCCACGTTGTCGGCGTAGGCAGAGTTCGTCCACGTGATGACGGCATCGTAGGCCGCCAGTTCTGGAACGGTGGGGGTGGCGGCTATGGCATCAAAATAGTCTACCGTGCCACCAAGAAAACCGGCGATCGCGGCCCGGAAAGCCGCATCGTCGCCTTCGGACGGGGCGTAGAGGACGGTAAGACCACCGCCGAAGCTGATCGACTCGCCGTAGCCAGGGCCGCGTTCAGGCTCCTGGTAGACGTAGTCGTCACAGCCGTTCGCTACACGAACGGTGTTTGGGCAGTCGACCGCACCTTGTGCCGATGCAGATTGTGGCGCCGCCACGAGAAGCAGCGCAAAGACGAAGAAGAAAGCAAATCGCATAACGAGTCGGGTTTGTGTGATTGACAGATTGTCGATTAGCATCGACAAGATGGTTTCGATAGAAAATAAATAGTAGGCACCACAAGGCCAACAATCTAGGGCTAAGGCACAAAAGTGGAAATCTTTTTGCGGTGAAGGAATCTACCCGGCTCGCAGATCGATATGGCCTACCCGCCGATCAACACACCAGCAATCGTGGCCGTCATCCACGAGGCCAGTGCGCCGCCGAGAACCGCGATAAGACCCAGTTTTGCGATGTCGCTGCGGCGTTTCGGCGCCAGCCCGCCGATGCCGCCGATCTGGATGGCGATGGAGGAGAAGTTGGCGAAGCCGCACAGCGCATACGCCCCGATGGCAATGGTGCGCGGACTCACACTTCCCGCCTCTCGTAGTTCTCCGAGCGAGGCATAGGCGATAAACTCATTGATAGCGATTTTCTCGCCGAGCAGCGTACCGAAGGCGAGCATGTCGGCGCTTTCTACGCCCATCGCCCATGCTAGCGGGGCGAATACATAGCCGAAGATGGCCTGAAGGGAAAGCGTCTCAAAGCGGCCTCCAGAGGCATTGGCAAGCGCGTCGTTCAGCCCGACAGCCTCGCCGATCCCCCCAAGAACCCAGTTGAGGACCGCGATGAGCGCGATGAACGCCAGCAGCATCGCGCCCACATTAAGAGCCAGTTTGAGTCCTACGGACGCGCCCGAGGCTGCCGCTTCGATCACATTCACGTCGGTTGTTTCGTGCGTGGTCACGTCTACGGTACCGAGCGTTTCTGGCGTCTCTGTTTCTGGAATGAGGATCTTTGCCATCACGATGGCCGCAGGGGCGCTCATAATGGATGCGCCGATGAGGTGCTTGGCAAACTGAGCCTGCATAACGGGGTCGTCGCCGCCGAGAAAGCCCACGTAGGCGGCCAGAACACTACCGGCGATCGTCGCCATGCCGCCGACCATCAAGGTCATCAGCTCGCTGGTGGTCATCCCGTCGATGTAGGGCCGTACGAACAACGGCGCCTCCGTCTGCCCGATGAACACGTTGGCCGCCGTGCTCAGCGACTCGGCGCCGGAAATACCAAGCGTCTTCGCCATCAGCCATCCCAGGCCCTTCACCACGAACTGGAGAACCTTCAAGTGGTACAGAACGGCCGTCAGCGACGCGAAAAAGATGATGACCGGGAGTACGCCGAACGCGAAGGTGAACAGCAGATTGTCCGGCCCCGGCGGCTGTCCGAGCGGCCCGAGTACGAAGCTGCTGCCTTCATACGTGAAGTTGATGAGGGTGACGAAACCCTTACCGAGCCAGTCGAAAAATGCGTTGCCCCACGGCGTGCCCAGAATCAGCCCGGCAAAGACGAGCTGAAGCAAGATGCCCATCCCCACAAGCCGCCATTTGATGTTGCGGCGGTCGCGCGAAAACAGCACGGCGATACCAATCAGCACGCAGAGGCCGAAAAGGCCACGCGCAATCAGGACGGGGAGAGACATGCGGGTAAGGGATCAGGTGGGAGATTTCGCCGCGCGAAGATACGGGGGCAGTCTTCGTAGCGGAAGAACGTGAGACTGGAGGGCGCGGCAAGGGAACAAGGAGTTTGGCCCTCCATTCAACGATCTTACTCACGTCTTACCGGTTGCGATCCCTATGGAAACCACACGAATCTCGACAAAAGGCCAGGTCGTCATTCCGCAGGCAGTGAGGGACCGGTGGCGGTGGAAGCCAGGCCAGAAACTCGAAGTTGTTGATACCGACGAGGGTGTGCTGCTGCGGCCGAAATCAGCAGAGGACGAGCTTTTTTCGCCGACGACGCTGGAGGACGTCGGGAAAGCTCTGAACTACAAGGGGCCTCGCATTCCCACGGAAAGGCTTGGCATCGAATCCATATCGATATGAGGATTTGTATCCCGATGAGGAAGAATGACCGCTCTGGATACAGACGTAGTCGTTCGCATCATCACGAAGGATGATGAATAACAACTGCGACGCGCAGAAGCGTTGATTGAGGCTGGTCCTTGCGTCGTTTCGGAGACCGTGATGCTTGAAGCAGCGTGGGTGCTCAAGAGCAGCTTCGGCGCGAGTTACTTGCAGATCGAGCAGGATTTCAGGGCGCAGCTCGGAATGAGAAATGTACATGCTGTTCATCCCCAGCGGACCCTGCACGCCCTCGACGGCATCGCCGCCGGCCTCGATGTCGTCGATGCCTTCCATCGCGCCTCTGCTGAAGACGCCGAACGTCTCGTCACCTTCGACCGCACGTTTGCGCGGAAGGCGAAAGACATCCAAGGCGTTCCCGTTGAAGTTCTGTGAGAGTGGGGCGGCAGGGCGAGAATCGGCTTATGTTCGGGAGCCCCCCGATCAGCTCCGCCGATGAACATCCCAATCCCCGAAGCCGCGCCACTGCCGGCGGTTCATGAGCCTTCTCCACCCACTGAAGTCGACATCAAGCGGGCGGAGGAGCTGATGGGCGGGCTGAACGACAAGCAGGCCGAGGCCGCGCGGACCATCGACGGGCCGGTGATGATCGTGGCCGGGCCGGGGTCGGGGAAGACGCGGACGCTCACGCACCGCATCGCCTACCTGCTCGCAACGAAGAAGGCGTGGCCGAGCCAGATCCTCGCGCTGACGTTTACCAACAAGGCCGCTCGCGAGATGCGAGACCGCGTCGAGAAACTCGTAGGCGGGGCGGATGCGAAGGGCCTCTGGATGGGCACGTTCCACTCCGTGTTTGCGCGCCTGCTGCGCCGCGAGGCCGAGAAAATCGGCTTCACACGCGACTACACCATCTACGACACGGACGACACGGAGCGGATGATCAAGCTCCTCATGGAGCGCTACAACGTCGATCCGAAGCGGTACACGCCGCGCTCCATGCGCGGGCGGATCTCCGGCGCGAAGAACCAGATGGTGACGCCGGACGAGTACCTCAGCCTGGCCAACGACCCGTTCGAGGAAGTGGCGGCGAAGCTCTACGGGCCGTACAACGAGGCCCTCCGCCGCGCCAACGCGATGGACTTCGACGACCTCCTTGCGTGGCCCATCCGCCTGTTCGAGCAGCATCCTGACGTGCTCAACACCTACCAGCATCGCTGGCAGTACCTCCACATCGACGAGTACCAGGACACCAACCGAGCGCAATATCTCCTCGCAAAGATGCTTGCGGCGAAGCACGAAAACCTCTGCGTGGTGGGCGACGACGCGCAGAGCATCTACGCCTTCCGAGGCGCCGATATTGGAAATATCCTGTCGTTTCAGAAAGACTATCCGCAGGCGAAGACGGTTCATCTGGAGCAGAACTACCGCTCTACCGGGCGCATTCTGCAGCTCGCGGATTCCATCATAAAGAACAACCGCGACCAAATCGAAAAATCCCTCTGGACCAAGAATCCGGAAGGCGACCACATCCTGCTGATGGAGGCGCTCTCGGAGCGCGACGAGGCGCAGAAGATCGAGCGGAAGATCCGGGATCTGTTCGTTCGCTCGGGCCACCGCTACAGCGACTTCGCCGTCCTCTACCGCACTAACGCCCAGAGCCGCTCGATGGAAGAGGCCCTTCGGCGCGGCGGCATCCCGTACCGGATCGTCGGTGGCACTTCGTTCTATCAGCGCAAGGAAATCAAGGACGCGCTGGCGTACCTCCGCCTCGTGGTCAACCCGCACGACGACGCCAGTCTGATGCGCGCCATCAACACGCCCACGCGCGGCATCGGGGCGAAGACGATGGAGCAACTCCGCGCCTACGCGAACGCGCACAACGCGCCGCTCTGGGACGCTGCCCGACACGCGGAAGAAGCCGGGCTATCGGGCCGCGCCGCGAAAGCAGTGGGCGGGTTTGCCGAGATGATTCTTGAGCACACAAATCAGTCACGCGACCTCCCCGCCGACGAGGCGTCCCGCAACCTGATCCAGGCGTCCGGCTTGCTGCAATCCCTCCGCGATGAAAACACGCCCGAGGCTCTCGTCCGCCTCGAGAATATCCACGAACTGCTCAATGCCGTCGCCGAGTTTGTGGAGGGTGGAGAAGGCCGCACGCTCAGCACGTTCTTGCAGGAAGTCTCCCTCGTCGCCGACATCGACAGCCTGGAGGAAGACGACAACCGCGTGACGCTCATGACCCTCCACGCATCAAAAGGGCTGGAGTTCAAGGTGGTGTTCGTCTCCGGGCTGGAGGATGGGCTGTTTCCGCTGGCCGCCGCGGCGCAGGATCCGAAAGAACTCGAAGAAGAACGCCGGCTGTTCTACGTGGGAGCCACGAGGGCCGAGGAGTCGCTGTTTCTCTCGTTTGCACGGACGCGCTACCGTTTTGGTGAGCAACAGAGTTCTGTTCGCAGCCGCTTCCTCGATGAGGTGGATGTGGAGGACGTCATCATGACGGAATCCGGCCGCGCGTTCCAATCGAAAAAGGGCCGGTTTACGATGGATGGCCGAGGCGATGGCTCAGGCCGCTCAACCAGGTACGGCGGGATGGACCCGCACTATTACCGCCAGTCCCTTAGCGGGGAATCCAAAAAACCCGCCCGTCAACATGATGCAGGCCGCCGCGTGGTGTACGACGAGGGCATTCTGCCCATCGTTCCGGGTATCGAGGTGGAGCACGCAACGTTCGGCGTCGGCAAGGTGATTGCGATGGAAGGCCAGGGCGACCGGACCACCGCCACGGTGTTCTTCCCGGACATCGGCCAGAAAAAACTGAAGCTCAAGTTTGCGAGGTTACAGGTCGTGGGGTGAAAGGGGAAAGGGGTGAATAGCGAGCCTCAAAATATTCCTGCGCCTTCGACATCCGATATCCCATATCGCATATCCGATATCGTCCGTCCGAAATCGCAAATCCGAAATCAGATATCCTGAATTGGTCCTCTGTCCTCAGTCTTCCGTTCTAGTCCGCTTTTCTCCATTCCAGAAATCCGAAATCCGCGATCTCAAATCCGAAATCCCTAAACCAGGGCACACCGGAATGCGCTGCTTTTTCGCGCGCAATGCCCTACATTGGGCTCCCTCTCTCTCTCTGACACGATGCCCCGACAGCGGGGCGCACGACCCTTCCCGCCATGCCCCGGTTGGATTTCACCGACGGCTCCCTGAAAGCAGCCCTCAAGGAGGCGCTTGTCGAAGTGTTCGATGAGCAGCGCGATCTGCTTCAGGAAATCATCGAGGACGCGCTGCAGGAGATGGCACTGGCGGAGGCCTTGCGCGAGATTGAGGCCCACGAGCGAGGCGTGGGACAGCGCGCTGGATTTGAGCCCATCAAGGGCGAAGCGTAGGGGCGAGAGAGATATCTCGCTTAGACTGACACGACGACACCCCAGGTCTGTGCGAGTTAAGGACGTTGGTGTGAGGTAGTTTCTGCCTCCACGTCATCCTTGGCCCGTGTCTCGCTTTCTGGTTTTTCTGATTGTTCTTGTCGTTCTCGCAGGCTGCACCTCCGACGGCCGAGAGCAACTCGTAGTCTACTCGCCGCATGGCAAGGAGCTTTTGGAAGCTTACGAGCTGGCCTTTGAGGCCGAGCACCCCGAGGTAGATGTCGTTTGGCTGGATATGGGTGCGCAGGATGCCTACGACCGCATCCGCACCGAGCGCGCGAACCCGCAGGCAAGCCTCTGGTGGGGCGCTCCGCAGACGCTCTACGCGCAGGCGGCGGAGGAGGGGCTCTTGCAGCCCTACACACCCACGTGGGCCGACTCGGTGGGGCAGGACGCACGAGACGAGCAGGATCGGTGGTTGGGCACGTTCCTCACGCCGGAGGTCATTGCCTTCAACACGGAGGCGCTCGATTCTACAGAGGTACCCGCCGATTGGGATGACCTCCTCGATCCGCGCTGGCGGGATCGCGTCATCATCCGCTCGCCGCTGGCCTCTGGGACGATGCGCACGATATACGGCGCGATGATTCTCCGTCAGCCAACCGTCGAGGAGGGCTATCGCTGGCTGGCTCGGCTGGATGTGAGTACGAAGACCTACACCGCCGATCCCACGCAACTTTATCTCAAGCTTGCGCGCGGCGAAGGCGACCTCACGCTCTGGAATATGCCCGATATCGTCCTCCAGCGCGACGAAGGCGGCTACCCGTTCGACTACCACCTTCCAGTTTCAGGCACGCCCGTTCTGGTTGATGCCATCGCAGTCGTGGCCAATTCGCCGAATCCGGCACGGGCGGAGCAGTTCTATGAGTTCGTGACAACCTCGGATGCCCTCATCGACCAGGCGCGACGTTTTCACCGCATCCCGGCCCGGCACGATGTGCCCGCCGACAGCCTGCCCGGCTGGATGCAGGCGCTGGAACTGCGGCCTATGCCCCTCGATTGGGATCGGCTCGCCACCGAAGGCCCCGAATGGATGCAGTACTGGGATGAGAATATCCGCGGCCGGGGGGAGGAGTATTTGCGAGACCACCCCGGAGAGTAACACGCAGATCTTCATCCTAGCTGGTTACGAGGAGCCGATTCAAACCTTGAAAATATCCGGTTCTGGGAAATTCAAACCGGTGAAAGTTAAATTTCATGATGGTGACAATCTAGGCATAGCGGATGTTATTTTTGAGCCACCAATTCTCTAGAAACATTGATGCTCGCCTATTCGGAGGGAATCTATTTGTTGAGCCAATCACAGCCGATCGATTTAACGACTTTGGCTGCATCAACCCACCGCTTCGCCTTCAAACGAGACGACGGATCGCGCCGCCGGCGTTCTCGAGCATAACCCTGTCCCGAATAGCCGATTATTGTTTCCAGTAATCCATGAATCCGTTCCTAAAAAAGAACTGGCCAGGAATCAACTCATTCTGCACTCGAATTACATTTTCCACAAAATCAGTGCTATTTCTGAACCAGAACCACATTGTTGATTCGGGATGGTAAACCGATGCTTCAAAGCCGTATCTTTCGAACAATATGGCCATGCTCCTGTTAGTGTGCAAGGCAACATGAACCGGAAGCAAATAAAACCACTGCGGATCGCACGGGATATTTTCTCTGACAAGAGTATGCACCACAAAAACGCCTGAATCACTTAGTATATTCATCATTTCCTCAACTGGATCTATGCTCAGAAAATGCTCCATTGCTGACGTACTAATGAGATTGCCATACTCTTTAGCTATCATTTGACTATGGGTAATATATCCACTATCACAGCTGCTCATATACCTGTCGTATTTGTCAACTTCAATGGCAAATTTATCCTTTAACATACAAGCGAGTTGGCCATCCCCGCATGCGTAATCTACCCATGGTGCATTGACAGGAATCACGCGAAGCTCTGTCAACCTGCCAATAACATTTGCCTGCTTTGTGAGTCTTGAGAGCCACTTAGGGTCGTCCTTTGCAGAATCAGTTCCCTGGAATGACGAATGTACAGCTTCGTTAAGTTCTTCCCATTGACCCTGGGACATGTCGCGATGCGTTTTTGACAACACAAAGCCACAGTTGAGGCATTTCCAGTATTCAACAAACTTAAGTCTATATAAGCCCTCAAAATTCTTTGTAAAAAAGGGGCGTGTTTCAGAACTACAAACGTAACACTTCATAACGACTTCTCGGTAGACTAATCCGCGCGTTACGAGGGATTTTGAAAAA
>JADFLK010000367.1 GCA_022564455.1 Bacteroidota bacterium | reverse complement strand
TTCTTCACGGCAAGCCTGGGAAGGGCCCCGCTTTCGTCCGCCCAAAGTTGAAGAACGTGCGCAATGGCAAACAGGTGGACAATACGTTCCGCGCCGGCGAGCGCCTCGAAACGGCGCGCATTGAACGCCGTGTGATGCAGTACCTCTACGAGGACGAGGTTGGGCTTCACTTCATGAACACGGAGACGTACGACCAAATCACGCTTCAGAAGAGTCTCGTTTCGGGCAAGGAGTTCATCAAAGAAGGCAGCAACGTGGACGTACTGGTAGATGCAGGCACCGAGGAGCCGCTATCGGTAGAGATTCCGCGCCATGTAGAATTGATTATCACAGAAACAGACCCAGGACTGAAGGGAGACACGGCCACAGGCGCCACCAAACCTGCAACCCTCGAAGGCGGCGCTGTTGTTAACGTGCCCCTGTTCCTCAACGAGGGCGATCTCATCCGGGTGGACACCACGACCGGCGCGTATCAAACACGTGTTAACGCTGCCTGATGGAGCCTCTCGCGGAATGCCTTCAGCAGCGGTACCTTCCCATCTTCATCCGTCCAGCAGTTTTCACGATTATGGATCTCGAACTAATCGAACGGCTCCTTGAGATCGTTGCACAGAGCGGAATGGCCGAGGTCGAAGTGGAGCAAGACGACTTCAAAATGGTTGTACGCGCGCATCCGGCGACTGCGCCCAGTGCAGTACCTGCCGTTATAGCGATGGCACAGCCTGTTGCAGCCGCCGCGGTCGTAGAAGCGCACGCGCCGGTAGTGGCAGTACCCGACGCAGTCGGCGGAGATGGGGTGGCGCCAGATGTCGGCGGCACGGTAATACAGGCACCCATAGTGGGTACGTTTTACGCAGCGCCGGGTCCGGACGCCGAGCCCTTCGTGAAGGTTGGCGACCGCGTAGAAGTAGGCACCGTGCTCTGTATCATCGAAGCCATGAAGCTGATGAACGAGATCGAGAGCGAGCACGCGGGCGTGGTTAAGCAGATTCTCGCGGAGAACGCCCAGCCCGTCGAATACGATCAGCCCCTGTTTATCATTGAAGAAGCCTGAGGGCTGTGCGGCCGCGTGAGAAGGCACCTTCCACCACAGTCCGCCCCGCACTTGATACGGGGTAATCACGTTTTTCACATAGTCACGCAATGATTCAGAAGGTCCTCATTGCAAACCGTGGCGAGATCGCATTGCGCGTGATACGTACGTGCCGCGAGATGGGCATCAAGACCGTAGCCGTGTACTCTACAGCCGACCGCGATACGTTGCCCGTCCGCTTTGCCGACGAGGCCGTGTGTATCGGCCCGCCTCCGTCCAGCGAGAGCTACCTGAGGATGGATCGCATCATTGCCGCAGCCGAGGTCACCGGAGCAGACGCCATTCACCCCGGCTACGGATTTCTGGCCGAGAACGCCGATTTTGCAGCAATATGCGCCGATCACGACCTGATTTTCATCGGTCCGACGCCCGAGACCATCCGCAAGATGGGCGACAAGAGCGTGGCGAAGGAAACGATGCGTGCAGCCGGCGTGCCGGTTGTCCCAGGTTCGGACGGTGAGGTTGAGGATGTGGAGGAAGCCGCGCGTGTGGCCGACGAGTTTGGCTACCCCGTAATGATTAAGGCGAGCGCGGGTGGTGGCGGACGTGGGATGCGCATGGCAATTGATGAGGCCGATCTCCAAAAGCAGTTTGTTGCCGCCAGTACCGAAGCCGAGGCTGCGTTTGGCAATGGCATGGTTTACATCGAGAAGTTTGTTGAAGAACCGCGCCACATCGAGATCCAGGTCGTAGGCGACGGGCAGGGCAATGTGATCCATTTCGGCGAGCGGGAGTGTTCCATCCAGCGCCGCCACCAGAAGCTCCTGGAAGAAGCTCCCAGTCCCATTGTCGACGAAGCGTTGCGCGCCAGGATGGGCGAGGCCGCCATCAGGGGCGCAGAAGTCGTCAACTACGCGGGTGCGGGCACGGTAGAGTTCCTCGTAGACAAGAACAAAGACTTCTACTTTATGGAGATGAACACGCGCATTCAGGTGGAGCACTGTGTGACGGAAGAGGTGACCGACACCGACCTTATAGAATGGCAAATTCGCATAGCGGACGGAGAGAAAATTGAGTCTGGTAACCGCGTAATGAAAGGACACGCTATTGAGTGCCGCATCAATGCGGAGGATCCATTCAACAATTTTTCGCCCTCTCCGGGCACCATTGAGGGCTTTCACTCGCCAAAAGGCCTCGGCGTCCGCTGCGACACACATGTCTTCGCGGGCTACAGCATCCCGCCTCACTACGATTCGATGATCGCCAAACTCATCGTGCGCGATCACAACCGCGAGCGGGCCATCAGCAGAATGCTCCGTGCGCTGGATGAGTTCGTCATCGAGGGCGTGAAGACCACCATTCCCTTCCATCAACAACTTCTCATGGACGAGCGCTTCCGCGCGGGCGACTTCGATACGAAATTCCTGGATCGATTCGAGATGGTCCCGCTGGAGGCGATGGTTTCAGGTTAGCAGATTGGCAGGCCAAAAGTTTAAGTGCTAAGATCGTAACTGCTAACCGTCCATCTTTTCAATCTTCAATCTTCAACCTTCCTCCTTCAGCGCATGCCTTTCCCCGACGACCGCCGCTACACGAACGATCACGAGTGGATACACCTGGGCGACGATGGCCTGGCCACAATCGGCGTTACCGATTACGCGCAAGGCGAACTGGGCGATATTGTTTTTGTTGAGTTGGAGCCCGAAGGCACGGAGGTAGGCCCGGATGAGGTTTTCGGTACGGTGGAGGCTGTGAAGACGGTCTCCGAGCTGTTTGCGCCGGTCGCGGGCACCATTGAGGCGATCAATGAAGCGCTGGAAGACGCGCCCGAGACCGTCAACACTGACCCGTATGGAGAAGGGTGGATGGTGAAAATCCGCCCGACTAACCCCGACGACATCGATGCCCTCAT
>JADFLK010000366.1 GCA_022564455.1 Bacteroidota bacterium | reverse complement strand
ATCCAGCACGACGATGCGCCACCAGACCGACACGGAGGGCGGCAACTCGGGTAGCCCCGTCATCGACGACGCGAACGGCATTGCCGTCGGTGTCCACACGCACGGCGGCTGCTCCACCGGGGGCGGTGGCAACAACAGCGGCACGAGCACCTTCAACACTGCGTTCTGGGCGGAGGTCGGCAATGTTGGCGGCGGCAGCGTCACGATCACCTGCACCCCGGTGAACCCACCAATCGTCATCCCGGCCGCGGGTGGCAGCTACTCCTACGATCTCAACATCGTCAACAACGGCGCCTCATCGGAGACCTTCGACATCTGGCTCGATATCGACGGCCCTGGTGTAAGCCGGACCAGGGGACCATTCACGCGGACGCTCACGGCAGGCGCCAGCTTGGTGCGTACGCTGAACCAGCGTATTCCGGGTGGCGCCCCGACGGGTGACTACGTGCATACCTGCAACGTGGGCGCCTTCGCTACCGCCGTCGACAGCGACAGCTTCGACTGGACCAAGTCGCCAGCGTTTGCTCCTGGCGGCGTAAGTGTGGCTGATTGGAGCACAGGGGCCGAGATTGCAGCGGCGCTAAGGGCGCCGGCTAGAACAGAGAGCAGCACGGCAAGCCTTCCTGATTCTGCCGAACTCATCGGTGCCTATCCCAATCCCTTCAATCCTACCTCGACAATCACGTACACGCTTGCCGAGCGTGGCCAGGCTGAGTTGTATGTTTACAACACGCTCGGGCAGCGAGTGGCTGTACTAGCGAGTGGCGTGCAGGATGCCGGCCGGTATGAAGTTCAGTTCGACGCCTCATCGCTCCCAAGCGGCGTCTATATGTACACATTGCGCACTGAGGGCGAACTACTCACAGGCCGTCTCATGCTGGTTAAGTAGAAAGTCTACTGAATCGGGATCAGGATGTTTTATCGAAAGCCCGGACGCCTCACCGGTGTTCGGGCTTTTGTTGTCGGATCGTATGGGTGTTGGGTCTGAGCAGGTTCGTACATTCGGGCATTCACAGATTAATTCCATGTTTCGACTCGTCCTCCTCGCGATCCTTGTCGCCATTCTGGCCGTTCCTGCTTTCGCGCAGTCGCTGCGGTACAGTGAGGCGCAACTCACCATTCCGCCCGACGGCGATCTGAGCGGCCGTCTTGCTGCTCACGGTCTCCAACTCGGCCACGCCCGTATTGAGGATGGGCGAGTGCAGGTGATCCTGTCGGAAGATGAACTCGCAGTGGTTCTCGAGGCCGGCATCGAGGTGACGGTCATGGATCGGGACCTCGGAGCTACCCTTGCTGCGCGCCCGCCCTTCACCGACGAGCAACGAGCCGCTGCACGTGCAGGCGGCCGCATAGAGGGCAACATTTTCGGCAGCCTGCTCGGCTATCCCAACTTCGACGAAGTGGTGGCCATCCTCGATGAGATGCACACCCTCTACCCAAATCTGATCACGGCCAAAACGTCTCTGGGGCAGACAATCGAAGGGCGCGATATATGGATGGTGGAGATCTCCGACAACCCCGGCGTGGATGAAGAAGAGGGCGAGGTCCTCTACACGGCCCTGCACCACGCCCGCGAGCCTCAGGGTCCGGCGACGGTCCTCTATTACATGTGGTACCTGCTGGAGCAGTACGCGACGAACAGCGACGTTGCGGATCTGGTAGATTCTCGCCGCATGTTTTTCGTGCCCATTGTCAACCCGGATGGTTATGTCTACAATGAGTTGCTTGACAGCGACGGCCAGTACCCCGGCTGGCGGAAAAATTGCCGAGTGAACTCGGAAGGGGGGCTTTGCTGCACGCTTTCAAACCTTGGAGCGTGCGGCGTCGATCTCAACCGCAACTACAGCTACCTCTGGGGCTACGATGATACGGGTTCTTCACCCAATCCTGGAAGCGGCACCTATCGTGGAACGGCTCCGTTCTCTGAGCCGGAAACGTCGGCCATGCGGGGTTTTCTGGAAAGTGGCCGACAGGTATCCGAGACCTTCAATTACCACACGTACAGTAACCTCCTGCTGTATCCGTGGTCGTACGAGAACGGTGCATACACGCCCGATAATGATCTTTTTCAGATGCAGGCGGAGGCAATGACGGAGGTCAACGGGTACACCTATGGAACCAGTTGGGAGATCCTGTACCGTGTGAACGGCGGCTCGGACGACTGGATGTATGGCGAGCAAACGACGAAGCCGAAGATCCTCGCCTACACGCCGGAAGTGGGCAATACCTTCTGGCCCGATCCCTCGCTGATCATCCCACTTGCCGACGAGAATCTGGAGGCCAATCTGTTGCTGGCCGAGTACGCTTCTGTGATCGTTACCGGCCTAGTTGAGGATGCGCGAGAACATCCGGATGGCTTTGTGCTGGGGGAGAACTATCCCAACCCGTTCAATCCATCGACGCGGATTCCGTTCGTGCTCTCGGAGTCCGGGGAGGTGGTGCTAACCGTATTCGATGTGCTCGGTAGAGAAGTCGCTGTGCTTGTGGAAGGCCGCCTGGTCGCTGGAAGCCACGCCGCGACGTTTGCTGCCGATGGCCTGTCCAGCGGAGTGTATGTGGCGCGTCTCGAAACGGCCGGGCAGGTGCAATCCCGCACAATGCTGCTGGTCAAATAGTGGCTAGGAGTCTGTTGAAAAACTCCACACGCGACTTGCTACATGTCTTTTTGCTGACGCCCTCTCCCGTTTGGTAGAGGGGCTTTCTTTGGAGGAAGACAGGGCCATCCGCACCTTCGATTAGTATTTCAAGCAGGTCCCTAGACATCCTCGATGATCTCCGCGTCTTCGATCGGCGAAGAGGTCTGGTTGAAGGGGTCTGCCGGCTGCATCATAAACACCGAGGCATTTCCTCCTTCTATCGCGTTTCTGAACCGTGCCTGAAGGCGTTTGCGTATCCATGCGCGCGTTGGCGGGATGAGTCCGAGAAAACCAACGGCATCGGTAAGAATGCCAG
>JADFLK010000365.1 GCA_022564455.1 Bacteroidota bacterium | reverse complement strand
CGCTCACCATCCCGATCACGGCAGGCATGGTGAGGGCGTCGCGGTAGCCGCCTCCCTCTGCCGGCAGGCGTACGTCGAGCTCAAAGGACGGGAGATTGACGAGCACGTGCATATCGCCGAGGTCGTCGGGTAGCCAGCGCCAGCGCTCGAGGTTGATCTCTATGGTCTCAATGAGCGTAGCCACGTCCGTGTTGAGCACCTCTGTAGCCGCAGCCGTAAGAATGCTGTCGGCTCCAAGACTGCGGTCTTTCAGGAAGAGGCTGAGCGCCCCGGCGAGCTGGTCATCAAACAGGAAGACATCCGGCGCATCCCACCCGTGTTCGGTCTGCTCAGTGTTTAGATAGCCAAACGCTCCGAGGCGGCCGCGCAGATAGGGGACACGGATTGACCGGTTGCCGGGTGCAAGAGAATGGCCATCCGGGATGGGAGTCCAGGTACGCGCAGCACGATGCAACCGGCCGAGGGCTTGTTGGAGAGTGCGGTATTCGGCATGGACGGGCTGAAGATTTCTGAGGGCCTCAGCTACCTGTGCGGCCGAGCCGGCACGGACTGCCGTTCGAACCGCCATCGTACTCAGGCTCGTAGAGCCCGCGTACCAACCACCTGGGAAGAGCTTCTCCGGGTCCACGCGGCTCCCTGAAAGCGCATTCGCGTAGCGTAGCACGCCCTCTGTAAGGAGTACGTCCAACTCAGCCAGTAGCCGGGGGCGCGGATCTGCGTGTCCCTCTTCCCATTCTTTGGCCTCCTCGTTTAGCCGCACCAGTCTGGAGGAAAGCCGATCAGTCTCCTCGCTGTAGACATCTTCTGCCCAGATACCGTGCGTTGGAGCGTCGCTGAGCGCGTCAATCAAAAGTTGCTGATCCTCAGTTGTCGTCCAGAGCGGCGCGGATTCCCTCGCTGCGTACAGCCTCGCCACAGTGGGGTTGAGCTCAAGCCGGTGCCCGCCCACCAGCACACGCCCTGTGCTGTCCGTATTCGCCAGAGTTGATTGAAGCGCCTGCTCAACAGCCACCGGGTCCACCTCATTCACCGGTGAAGAAAACCAGCCATCAAAAAACCCACCCGCAAGCAAAAAAAGCAGCCCCACAAGCGGGGCTGCATGGATGGAAAGTCGATCCGGCGAGGGAAGCATGGGCAGGGAAGGGGGGGAATGAGCTAACGTCTACAGTATAGCGATTCCTCACAACATGGCAGGGCATTTCTTTCCGTACTATGGAATTCGCGGGAGTAGTCAGATACCACGAAAGCGATGAACGCTAAGGCACCTGTGGATGTTAGCACGCCATCCAACACGCCACCTCTTGGCAAGATGTCAATTCTGGATTTCGAGCCTGCCCGTGACGGGTTTGGTTTCGCCAACGTCTTTACGTGGACGGACGACGACCTGAGGGTACTGACGTCAGAACTGGGGCCGTTTCTGAAGGGGCTTGGGCTCGGATTGCCCGCTGTGCTCGGTCGTGCAATTGGTGGACGGCGGGGGTTGCTTGTGGGGTTGGCTACCGGAGCCGCGCTATCGTTTTCAACCGCCTCGGACGTGCTTGTCCGCAAATTGGCGCAGCGGTGGCGCACGTTTGGATTGTGCGGGGGGATGGCGCTGCTGGCAAAGGAGCGGTGGGAAGCGGCCGCAGAGGGAACAACGTCGGAATTGAAACGCGACGCCATCCGGCCCATCCTACGGCTGCGTCAGGCGCGAACGATCCGCGCAGCATGGCCGAAGTTTCTGAAGTACTGGCTTCAGGCGCACCTGACGCAGGGCATCGCTTCTCCTGACGAACTTTCCCAGGAGGTAAATAAGGTGCGGACTGAAATTGACACGGGCCGGTTGGCCGTTCTCGGCCTCGTCGGTGATACGCCCGATCCGTTCGCTACGCATCAGGTAGTGGCGTTTGGTTACGAGAACGGCAACGGCGGGACTGATTTCCACGTCTACGATCCCAACGGCCCCGGCCGCACGCGGCATGTCGTCATCCGCGAAAAAGATGGCCGCACCGTCATCGAAACGGACCTGCCTACCGGGCCAAAGAAGGGGGGCGGCTACCACATCTCGAAAACCATCGGCGCCCTCTCGATGATGTTTTTGGTGGATGCTTAGGAGGCTGTTGAAATACCGCTCTTTTAACTCCCCTCCTTGGCAAGGAGGGGTTGGGGGTGGTCGAACGGATTGCCAGGGAGCCTGTTGAGGGCGTTTTGAGACCAGTGTTCTCGTTCAAGCTCGGGGGGCTTGACGATCGAATAGTATTTCAAGAGCCCCTTAGGGCTGCGACTTCTGCGCTTTGGAATCGTCCGGTATGTACCACGAGTACAGTGCGGAGGCTGCGATCAGAGACGTAATCACGATCAGCGAAAGCCAGGTCGGGATGTGGAAGCGCTCCGCTACTAGCATCTTCAACCCAATAAACACGAGCACGAGGCCGAGACCAATGTGTAGGTAGCGAACGCGCTCAATGAGGCCGGCCAGCACAAAGTACAGCGCGCGGAAGCCCACGACGGCCATAATGTTGGAGCCGTACGCGAGGAACGGATCGGTGGTGATGCCCAGGATGGCCGGGATCGAATCAAACGCGAAAACCACATCGGTCAACTCGATCATCACGAGGACGAGGAAGAGCGGCGTCACCAGCACGCGGCCCATTTTGCGGATGACGAACTGGTCGCTGTGGAAGTCCTTGGTGAGTGGGAGAACGCGCCGGAGGTAGGTGAGAATCTTGTTGCTCTTCGGCGGTTCGGCGATGTTGCCGGCGAAGAGCATGCGCCCGCCCGTGAGGACCAGAAAGACACCGAAGATGTAAAGCACCCACGCGAACCGGCCGACCAGCGCCACGCCCGTGAGGATCATGCCGGCGCGCATGACGATGGCCCCGAACACGCCCCAGAACAACACACGATGCTGGTACCTCGGTGGCACGGCGAAGTAGCCGAACAGCACCGCGATCACGAACCGGTTGGCGACCGACAGCGA
>JADFLK010000364.1 GCA_022564455.1 Bacteroidota bacterium | reverse complement strand
CTGGCCGACGAGGCCTCTTTAGAATCCGTCGATGCCGAACTGGCCGCAGAGGTAGAAGAGGTTGCTGAGTGGGCCATCACACAACCTGCGGTGACCAGCGATCCGGAGAGGGAGCGGAGCGCCGTCTTTGCAGTGAATACAGTTCCGCGCCTCCCCGTTGCCGCGGACGCCCCTCGGGCCGAGCAGCGCTTCATCGACGCGCTCTCTGACGGTCTATGGGACGCGATGGAGGCGGATGACAGCGTGCTGTTGATGGGGCAGGACATCGCAGAGTACGAGGGCGTCTTCAAAGTGACGAAGGGTTTCCTAGAGCACTTCGGCAGAGCCCGCGTCCGGAACACGCCGATTATCGAAAGCGGAGCGATAGGGTGTGCAATGGGGCTTGCCTTGGAGGGCCTAAAGCCTGTCGTAGAAATGCAGTACGCCGATTTTATCACCTGTGGGTTCAATCAGATCGTCAACAACCTTGCAACGACGCACTACCGCTGGGATGCGCCACTCAACGTCACGATACGCGCCCCCTTTGGTGGGGGAATCGGCGCCGGGCCGTTTCATTCGCAGAGCCCGGAAGCCTGGTTTTGCCACGTACCGGGGCTCAAGGTCGTCGTACCGGCCTCGCCCGAAGACGCCAAAGGTCTCATCCGTGCCGCCATTGCCGACCCGAACCCGGTTCTCTTCTTCGAGCACAAATACCTCTACCGCGCCGAGAAAGGTTCGGTCCCGGTCGGTGCGTATACGACGCCACTCGGAAAGGCACTCGTCGCCCGCGAAGGTGCCGACGTGACCCTCGTAACGTGGGGAGTGGGTGTTCGGTGGGCGCTGGATGAGGCCGAAATGCAGCGCATCCAGGGCGTGGAGATCGAGATCGTGGACCTGCGCACGCTCATCCCTTGGGATCGCGAGGCCGTGCTCGCGTCCCTCAGCAAAACCAACCGTCTTGTCGTTCTTCACGAGGCCACACGAATGGCCGGGTTCGGTGCTGAAATCGCCGCTGAGATTACGGAGGCAGCCTGGGAGCACCTCGATGCGCCGCCCATCCGTGTGGGCGCAGAAGCGACGCCGGTGCCCTTCTCCAAATCGTTGGAGGACATCTATTCCGCAAAGGGGCGGCTAGCCGGGGCCATCAAGCGAGTGCTGGCTTATTGAGGTATCGGCGTGAGGGGCGGAGGCCATGTGTCGAAATCCGAGTCCGATTGTCGCGTCGGGTTTTCCGAGTCTTAGTTCCACCGCACGAGATTGCCTGCAATGTAAAGGCGGATGCGGTTCAGGTCGTCGTCGTCCCGGACGACGTGTTCGTAATAATTACGTTGCCAGAGGCGACCGGCAAAGGGTGGCCAACCGTTTTGTTTTACGCCGCGCGTATACGCAACCGTGATCAATGATTTAAACGCGCCGACGACATCCCCCAATGGTGGAGCGTCGCCTTCGGTATTGTCGCCATTCGAGGATTCCTCATCGTCATCCGAAGTTGCCCGGACATCCGTAGGGGCGCCCCTTGTGGGCGCCATATCATCGTCACCCACATCCCGGACATCCACAAGAGATGTCCCTACGGCGGATGAATCGGCATCGTTCAACACAATGATGCCGTGTATGTAATTCGGCATTACCACAAATGCATCCAATTGAACGGTTGGAAATCGCGCAGGCAGAGCGTGCCATTTTGCTTCGATCATTCGGCCCGCGTCGTTCGACACCATCTCTCCATCAACCACATCACCGAACAAACATGCTTTGTTCTGGGCGTTGATCGTCACGTAATACGCGCCGGGGCCACGGTAATCGTATCCCTTGAGACGAATGGACCTCCGGTGGTGTTTTTCGGGGTCGTATCGCCTCATTTCCACTAGTGAACCACGAGCCGCCGGGTCTGGCGGTTTCGTTCGCCCATTACCCGGACAACGTAGACGCCGCTCGGCAATTCGCTTGTGGGGATGATCACGCGGTGACTACCCGCACCCAGTACTCCATCATATAGCATCCTGACACGCCGCCCGAGTAGATCGAACACCTCGATACGAACGGTCTGTGCAGCCCCGATATCCAGCCGCACAACGCTTTCGGTTTGCGCTGGATTGGGGAAGGGCGGGGAAAGACGCAAACCCGACGCGACTGAAATTTCTTCTTCGATGGCCACCACACCGTCCAGCACGAACTCGAAGGTGCCCACCGCTCGCACTTCGTTGTCATAGAAGAACGGATAACCTGAGATCATAGTAATGGGGTCCGGTGGTTGCGTGTCGGCATCGGGCGAGGTGTACATCGTTCCGCTGTCCGTTCCCGCGTCGTGGGTGAACAGCGTGATGGTCTCCAGTTGCGACCAGTTGGCTCCATCGTACAGCTCCAAGCTGTTCACGCCCACGAACCAGTCCGGGCTAGGGGCAAGCATGCTCACGAGCGAAACGAGTGGGTAATCTGTATTCAAATCGAACGTGAGCGAAACGCTTCCCGGCGAGGTCCCAATCCCGCCGCCCGACAGCACGGCGAAAGCGTCGCCGGAAGTAATGAGGTCGTTGACTTCGGCCTCCAGCAAGGTGGTGCTTCCTGTCTCGGCCATGCTCTCGATACCGGGCGTGGCGAGTCCGCCGGGCTCCCACAGCGTTGCGGCGCCTTCGTGGGCAGCACCGACCAGGGGAGAGAAGTGCGGACCAGGAGGGAAGTCATCCGGGTGGGTGGCGGCGCTCCAGGTGCTCTCGAACGTGACCGTGTACGTGGCGGTAGAAAACTGCGCCCACGAGGCAACCGGCAACAGAAGAAGGGCAAAGACGAGCTTACGCATGAGTATTTGGGGGCCGTCGGGAATACAGGTTAAGTATCGGCCGATTCCCAGCCGCACACATCACAAAACAAAAAAGGCAGTATCCATCTGCCGAATTCTGATACGCGGAGACGGCTACGGGATCAACTCCATTGCAGCTTCCACAACCTCTGTCTCGGAAGGATGTTCGGCGGCCGG
>JADFLK010000363.1 GCA_022564455.1 Bacteroidota bacterium | reverse complement strand
GCCAACAATACTGGGCTACCGCTGGAGGATACTCGGAGGTGGTCCTTAAGAGGCTGTTGAATTACGTGCTCTGTCGCCGAGACAGCCTGCCCCGACTTGTCGGGGAGCGCATCTCGGTTGAGATCAAGGCGCGAGATCGTAGTCGAATCGGTGATTCGGCCCCGCAGTACTGCGGGGCAACGAAGAGATCGGCCGAGAGGTGCCGTCGCAGGTAGGATGACGTATTTCAACAGCCTCCTAGGAGGCTGTTGAAATACTATGCCGTAAGCGAGGCGCGCGAATCTTGGCCGAGATCGAGGCGCGAAATCGTAGGCGAATCGGCGATTCGTTGAGTATTTCGCAACGCAGAGATCGGACAAGAGGCGGCGGCGCAGGTAGGTGGAGTTTTTCAACAGCCTCTTAACGGGCTGCGGTCTTGCCGGCCTTGCGGCGGACGTATTCGTCGGAGTAGCGGATGCCCTTGCCCTTGTAGGGCTCCGGCGGGCGCAGGCCCCGGATCTTGGCCGCCACTTGTCCAACGAGCTGCTTGTCGATGCCCTCAATGGTCACCTGCGGGTTCTTGCCACGCTCCGAGACGGTCGTGATCGAGATACCATCCGGCGGCAGGAAATAGATCGGATGCGAGTAGCCGAGGGCCAACTCCAGCACACCATTCTTGACCTCGGCGCGATAGCCGACGCCAATTATGATGAGCTCCTTTTTGAAGCCCTTGCTGACCCCGGTAACGAGGTTGTTGATCAACGAGCGGTAGAGGCCGTGCATGGCGCGGTGGCGCTTCTGCTCCGTCGGGCGCATCACGCGAAGCTCACCGTCCTTTACCTCTACGGAAATGTCGGGGTCCACACGGAGCCCGATTTCGCCCTTCGGTCCTTTCACCGAAACGCTGTTTCCGTCCGTTACGTCAATCGTAACGCCTTCCGGGATAGCGATGGGGAGGTTGCCAATTCGTGACATCGTGGTTCAGGTTTTCAGCCAAATAACGGCTCAGGATACGTAGGCAAGCACTTCGCCACCGATTCCGGCGCGGCGCGCTTCCTTGTCGCTCATCACCCCCTGGCTCGTGGAGAGGATGGCAATACCGAGGCCGTTCATTACGCGCGGCAGGTTGTCGGCGCCCACGTGATGGCGGAGGCCCGGTTTCGAGACGCGCTGGAGGTGCTGGATGACCGGCAGGCCACCACGCTGGTACTTGAGGTAGATGCGGATAAGGCCCTGCTTGCCATCGTCCACGTTGAGGTAGTTCTTGACGTACCCCTTGTCCATCAGGATCTGCGTCATCGCTCGCTTAAGCTTAGAGGCGGGAACATCCACATGGGGATGGCGAGCCTTCTGGGCATTGCGAATGCGCGTCAGGTAATCGGCGACAGGGTCGGTAGTTGCACTCATTTGTATTGGGTCTTCGGCCAGTTTATCTGGATGGATCGGGATACTTGGCCGCTAGAAAAATAGAGATGTTCGTTCTTTGTACTTCGTGCTTTGCTCTCCGAAGAACGAAGAACCAAGCTCGAAGTACGAGCATTTACCAGCTTGCCTTGCGCATGCCGGGGATTTTGCCTTCAAGCGCCATCTTGCGGAACATGACGCGGCTGATGCCGAACTTGCGCATGTAGCCGCGTGGGCGTCCGGTGAGGTTGCAGCGGTTGTGCAGGCGCACGGGGCTGGCGTTGCGGGGAAGCTTCTGGAGCTCCTCCCACTTGCCCTCCGCCTTGAGGCGGCGGCGCCTCTCGGCGTACTTGTCCACGGTCTTCTGGCGCTTTGCTTCGCGTGCAATAAGGGACTTGCGAGCCATGTTGGTACGGGTTGTTGGGATAGGAGATGGATTATGCCGCAGCCGCTTCTTCGCGGCGTACGAACGGCATGCCGAACGCCTTCAGAAGCGCGAACGCCTCTTCGTCGGTCGGGGCCGAGGTCACGATCGTGATGTCGAGGCCGGATACGCGGTCGATCTTGTCGATGTTGATCTCGGGGAAAACGATCTGCTCTTTCACACCGAGCGTAAAGTTGCCGCGGCCATCGAACGAGCGGTCCGAGACGCCGCGGAAGTCGCGCGTGCGGGGGAGCACCAGCGTAATCAGGCGGTCCAGGAACTCCCACATGATATCGCCGCGAAGGGTCGCGGCCGCGCCCACGGCCATACCGTCGCGTAGCTTGAAATTCGAGATCGACTTGCGGGCGAGCCGCACGGAGGGCTGCTGGCCGGTGATAATCCGAAGCTCCTCAACTGCGTCATCGATGATCTTCTTGTTCAAAGCGGCCTCGCCTACGCCCTTGTTCACGACAATCTTCTGCAGGCGAGGCACCTGCATCACGTTGTCGTAGGCGAATTGCGTCTTCAGCGCCCCAACGATCTCGTCGTGGTAGCGCTGCTTGAGGCGGGGTGTGTAGTTCTCCATCGGTCTATTACGTGTTTCGTAATTGTGTAATCGTCTGCGTGTCACCAATATGGCCTACGCAAAAGTTCATTAGCTGTCAAGTTCTTCGCCGGTTGTCTTCGCATAGCGAACCCAGCGGCCCTGTCCGGTCTCTGCGTCCTCCACACGCTTGCGGCCAATGCGCGTACCTTCGCCGTTGCCATCAATCGGCTGCACATTGGAGATGTGAATCGGTATCTCCTTCTCAATACGGCCACCCTGTGGGTAGGTCTGGTTCGGCTTGGTGTGGCGGATGCGCACGTTTACGCCTTCAACAATCAGGCGCTCGGTGGCGGGGTACACCTTCAGAACACGGGCGGTGAACCCTTTCTGGCGGTCCATGCCGAGTTCCTTGGCGGCCGTTATGTTCTTGGTGAGCATCACGGTTTCGCCCTTCTTGACGTGGAGTTTCTTCTGCTTGTTTTTTGTACGAGGCATAATCGATTTCGGATTTCGGATTTCGGATTTCGGATTGCTTGAGGCAGCACCTTTCTTCAATCCGCTCAAGGAAATCTGCAATCAAAGAACTTCCGGGGCGAGTGATACAATGCGCATGA
>JADFLK010000362.1 GCA_022564455.1 Bacteroidota bacterium | reverse complement strand
GTTTCACCTGTTGATTGACGCCGTTCCCGACATTAGGCGGCAACATCCTGACGTGCTCATTCTGATTGTTGGGGGATCGCCCCGTTCCGGTCCGGACTTCACGCCGGCCATTCAGGAGCGGATTCAATCGCAAGGGTTAGAACATCATGTTCGGTTGGTTGGCCGACGTCCGCACGAGGAACTGCCTCTGTGGTACAACGCGGCCGACGTCTTCGCTTTGATGTCGTCGCGCGAGGGATCACCAAACGTGTTGCTGGAGGCGCTGGCTTGCGGCGTTCACGTCGCGTTTGCGCCGGTGGCCGATGTGAGCCGGAACCCCCAGAACCCCATCATCTCTACGCGGGCATTCGGGGAAGACACGCAGACGGTGGAGCGGCTGGTCCGCGTTTACATCGAAGCGGCGCGCGAGGCGGGCCTGCTCACCACGGCCAAGCACTTTCCCGGCCACGGCAACACGCACGAGGATTCGCACCCGGTGACGCCTGTGGTGCATGATTCCTTCGAGGAACTCAGCACGCACGACATCCCGCCGTTCCGGGCAGCGGTTGACGCGGGCGTCGACCTCATGATGACGGCGCACGTCAGCTATCCGGCGCTGGACGTTTCGGGGAGTCCCGCCACTCGCTCGCATCCGATTCTACACGACCTGCTCCGAAACTGGCTGGGTTTCGACGGCGCCGTCATCACCGACAGCCTGCACATGGCCGGCATCCACGACGCCGGCCGCACCGAAGCCGACGTGGCGTTGGACATGCTCAATGCCGGCGTGGATCTTTTTCTCGATCTCCGCGATCCAGAAGCCGTGGTGGAGGGGGTCGCTCGTGCTGTGGAGGAGGGCCGGTTGGAGGAAGCCACGCTCGACAGGTCGCTGGTGCGCGCCGAGCGCCTGCGGAAACGTCTCCGCGCTCGTTTCGGAGAGAACGTGTTCGCCGATCCGTCTTTGGCCTTTTCTCCTGACGTGGTTGGTTCGGAGGAACACCAAGCCGTGGCTCGGCGAATCGCCCGGGATGCAATTAAGGTGCTGGAAGGCACGGTGCCTGATATACATACAGGAGAGGGACTGCTGGCTCTGCTCATCGATCCTGCGACAACGGATACAACAATAGAGACATCCTTCGAGAACGCGCTGGCCGAGCATTTCCCGGAGGCCGCGTGCCGGCGCGTTGGAGGCGATGCCGCGCCTTCCGACGACGTCCGCAGTGCCATACAAACCGCCGAACGTTTGCTCGTGGCCTTCGTTGTAAAGCCTGCCGCGTGGCACCGTTTCGGTCTTTCGGATGAGGAGCGGGCGTTTGTTCAGGATCTCATCCATCAGAAACCAACAGTGCTCGTGGCGCTGGGCGATCCGCGTGCCCTCAATGGTTTTACGGGCGCCGATGCTCAACTCTGCACCTATTCCGACGTGCCTGCATCTCGCGTGGCGCTAATCGAGTTTCTAACCGCCTCCGCCAACTGAACTCTCACCTGATAATCTCCTGAAGACATGGCCATAACGTATTCCGAAATGCTCCCGCTGGGCACCGAGGCCCCTGCTTTCGATCTCCCAATAGCCAATCCTGCGGTAGACGCTGCGCGTGATACACCCTCCCGCTCGCTGCATGATTACCCGGATGCCGGGGCGCTCGTCGTCATCTTCACGTGCAACCACTGCCCGTACGCGATTGCCGTGGAGGATCGAATGATTGCCCTGGCGCATGATTTCGCGCCACGCGGTGTGCAGTTTGTGGCCATCTGCTCGAACAACGCCGAGACGCACCCGGCAGATTCGTTTGAGAATATGGCCGTTCGGGCAGGGGAGAAATCCTACCCTTTCCCGTACCTGCATGACGAATCGCAGGAGGTGGCGAGGGCTTATGCCGCTGCCTGCACGCCCGATTTCTACGTGTTCGGCAGCGACCGCCGCCTCGTCTATCGAGGCCGGTTGGACGACGGCACGCCTGGCAGAGAACCCACAACCCACGACCTCCGCGACGCCCTGAGTGAGTTTCTTGAAACCGGAGAGGCCACGAAGGAGCAAATCCCGTCGATGGGTTGCAACATCAAGTGGAAGGATGCGGAGTACCACTCTGTTCCACTCGCTGAAAGCGGGAAGTAGCAGCGTTGGCCTATGGATGAATCATCCTTCGATGAAACGACCTCTCCACCATCTTGTTTTGCCATTCGGGCTTGTGCTCGCCATCGCAACGTTCGCGTACTGGACGGTACTTGGCTACGTCCGTTTCAACGAATGGACGCAGGAAGGGCTCTTCCGTGCCGTATTTGTACTCGGAGCCGTCCTGTTGCTCTCCGGCGTCCTCCGCCTCGTACGCTGGATTACGGAACGAGGTGGTCTCTGAGTCTCCCTCTTGCGTGCCGCCCGTTGTAGCTTTCGCCGGATAGCTCTTCTGCAATCATTCAACCCTTCCCCATGACTGATCCAACGATTTCTGACCCTGAAGTGGCCGAGGACGAGGCGGGCGAGGACACGCCGCTTTCCGCGTATGAAAAGGCCGGGGCCGAGGACATCGACCCCAGGTGCGTGCCCCAGACTCTGGACGGCCCGCCTCCCGTCGGCGACGAAATTGTGACGCCGGATTACTCGGACGAGGACAACGCCAACTGGACGTTCCTCTTTAACCGGCAAATGAGCATGTTGCCGGGCCGCGCGGGCGACGCCTTCGTATCAGGCGTTGAGACCCTCGGAATGACTCCCGACGGCATTCCGGCACACCCCGACCTCTCGCAGCGCATGAATCAGGCTACAGGATGGCAGATTGCGCGCATTCCGGGCCTTCTGCACGAGCGCGATTTCTTTGGCCTTCTTGCGAAGCGGCTATTCCCCAGCACGGATTACATTCGTGGAAAAGAAGAGCTTGACTACACGCCGGCGCCGGACTGTTTCCACGACATGTTTGGGCACATGCCGATGCTCACCCAGCCCGCTTATGCCGACTTCTATCACATGTTTGGGGGCGCTGCGATGGACGCAACGGGGCA
>JADFLK010000361.1 GCA_022564455.1 Bacteroidota bacterium | reverse complement strand
TGGGCCTGAGTTGGGCCTAGACTTCGTAATCGGTTCGGTCGCCACTCTGGCGAAGGTTGTAGATCTCGAAGAAAATGTAGATGGGCTGCTCGTGATGGAAAACGCTCCACGGCGCCGGTTTGATGGCGAGCCCATCGCGAATAATCTGCCCAGAGATGCTCGAAGCATCCGTGTCTTCAATGTGGTAGGCCAGCATCAGACTGGAAAGGGCGAGGTCGCTGCCGGAGAAATCCGGCACGGTGATCTCGCGGCGTTGAACGGCGCTCGTCCCACCTCCCACGGTCTCAAACTCAACCGACACCTCGTGCACGCCCGGAGGCGCCTCCATTGCTTGCGTGTCCGTCCACAACTGCGTGTCTTCAAAACGTTCGATCTGAGAAGAGCGGAGCCCGTAGAGTGTTCGGCGACGCTCCACCAGTACGTCACGGTCCTGGCTGATGAGAAAAACACCGGTACGAACGGTAACATCCACGACATCTTCAGTATCAGGATCAAAGAAATCGGCAACCGGGATAGCATAGTGGACATACAGATCCGTATTCCCGCCGCTCCCCTTAAAGCTGGTCACTAGATACGGCAAGCCAATCTGGCGCCCAGGTGGGCTGTAGTCATACCGCTCCGGTGTTTCGCGAAATGTGTTGCGCGCTATGATCTCGTAATCCATCCGATCAACCGCCCCGCCTCCAACTACGGCAAAAAGATCGGCAGGAGGCGAATAGAGGCGAAACTCACCGTTGGCAAACGGATCTTCGAACACAAAGCGAAAATCGCCATAATCCCATATGTTAAACCGATTGGCATCCATCTCTTCTGGTGCGTGCTCAAACGCCGCACGATCGAACCCCTGGCGTTCAATACCCATCGGCCGAGTCGCGAAGGCTTCAACGATTTGCTGATAACCACCGGTCACAATCACGTCTGATCTGGGTACCCCATACCGAACATGAATCTTCCCGCGTCGGGTTTCCCACCCCCGGAAATCCAGATCGTCCGACTGGTACATCAGATCCGCGTATGTTAATCGGGCGTAGTGCTCGATTTTTCGTTCGTTGTAAGGAGTGAGATACCTGGGATCCCGACTCGTCCAATAGCGCGAAGCAACCTGCTCCGGTTTATCCTGATACGCCGTCATTTCCTCTTCCGTCAGCAACAGGGATATGTCCTGAAACACATCCCGCATCTCCGAATCCATGTTCTCTAACGCCTCGCGAAAACTGGTCGCAGCAGCATCGTCACGGCCCAGGCGATGGTTGGCAAGCCCTATATAGCGCCACATCGTTTCGTCTTCCGGGAAGTAGACCAACATTTGCGTCGCAATCTGTATTGCTTCATCCCAGCTCTCTGCCAACGCATAGATACGCATCAAGTGGTCGTAGACACTTCGACGGCGTGGATCATTCGTGATGGCTGTTTCGAGGTGATACACCGCACGTTCATAGACCCGGTCTGCGCGCCCCCGAAGGCTGAGAATATTGGTACCCTGCGATCGAATGGTTTCAATATCAAACCGATCCGTAACCCCGAGGGCATTGACGTCTCCAAAAGCTACAAAACCCGGAACATCTGCGAATATATCCGAGGGGTCTGTTGTTATCTGCCCTGGAACATCAGAATCAGTTCCCGGCTCAAATCCGCCGGATAGGCGATCAAGCGTGAAATCGGTATCGGGGTTGTCGGGCTCCGAAATACCCCGACTCTGCAAACCGAGGGTCGGAAAAGCAATCGCGTTTCTGTAATACCAATAGTCGCGGATGTAATAAGTGCCAAACTCCTCGTGGGCGAATCCGTTGTCTGGATCCCGTTCGAGGATCATCCTTGCAAGGCTGAGCCTCTGGCTCGTGCGCTGAATCTCCTGGAAAAAGTTCCACGTATCCGTGCGAAGCTGCTGCAACTCGGCAACCATGTAACGAAGGTTTTCCGGTTCCAGTTCGCGGGCTCTTTTTATGGAATCACCGGCTCGCCCTTCGTTGCGCAACGGGGTATCGAACAAAACACGCGCCAGCAAAAAGTGGGCTTCAGCGTTATCTGGCTCCGCCGCCGCCGCGGCTTCGAAATCGCGCAGAGCCTGTGGGAAGTTCTCCGCACGGTAGGCCTCGATACCACTGGCGATATGTGCAGAGGCGGGGCCATCTCCGATGCTGGGCTGGGCCATACTGCCGGGTGACAGCACAAAGGCAGCAGCAACGAGCGCGGCTCTGACGATTCTGGAAACGTTCATCATTTGGAAATGGGATACGGAAAGAGGTAGACGCGAAGTGGAAACCGCCTGTTCCTCCGTTCCTACTCTGGCAGAGGGTAGCTCTGAAATGACTGCGGGGCGATTGAGAGGTGGCAACGATGTCACTGCGAAGAATTGAGTTGGAGAGCAAGCGAGGTCTCAACGGTTGCGCCGGCGTTTTGGTCGTGTATTCTGAGGGTAAGCTCGTACGCACCCGGTTCTTGCCCAAAGGCGTCGAAGATGACATACTGCCCTTCGTCCGATGCCGTGCCTGAAATTGCAAATTGGACGGAGACGGCTGCAGGCGGCCGCCGCCCCAGGAGACGGCCGAGCGTACGGGCAAGCACACCTGCGTCGTCGACAGGGCGAAGTACTGCCTCGATCTCGTAGTTCGTGCGACCGTTTTTGAACGCAAGGCCATAAGCCTCGACGTACAAGTAGATGGGCTCGTCGGGGGCGAATTGCCCCGTTGGCGCGGGGTGGATGAAGAAGTTGCCTCGGCGAATCCACCCGGCGGGGATGGCGACACCAGGCTCGGCGTCTTCGACAAGAAAAGCCGGAAGCAAGCCGGAGATAGAGAGCTCAGCAGAGGTGAAGTTCGGCAACACCACCTCCTCCCTTACAACTCCTACCGTACCTGTTTCGGATAGCTCAAATTCGACCGCCAGCGTATAGACACCCGGCTCTGCGTTGATCGCAATCCCATCCGTCCAGAGCACACCCGCGCCGGTATCCACGGCAGAACCTGGGCGCAACCGCTCAATCTCGTGGCGGA
>JADFLK010000360.1 GCA_022564455.1 Bacteroidota bacterium | reverse complement strand
GAGCTCGATTTCGAGCCGTACTCGCACGTGAACAACCCCGCACCCCACTTTGCGGAGTACCTCCGGCAGTGGTTTGTTCGGTGGTGCGAGCGGAACGGCTACGACCCCTATGGCGACGGCCTTGTCATTCACACCACCATCGACTCGCGGATGCAGGCGCTTGCCACCGAAGCCCTCCTGACGCAAATGGAAGGCCTTCAGGCGGTTGTAGACATTGAATGGAGCCGCGCCGGCGGCTTTAGCCTTGGCCGTTCCACCGCGCCGTACTTGCGTCGGGTTAGCCAGGGCGGCGTGGACGCTTTCGCCTATTGGTGGCAGCGGTACGATAATCTGGTTGACGTGTTTGTGGCCGAGACAAACAACTTTCGCCGACTCCGCGACGATGGCGCGAGCCGGGAGGATGCGATTGCCCAGCTTCGCGCTAACGACGACTTCATGGACTCCCTCCGAACAGCGAAAACACGGCTGGAGTCCGGCTTGATTGCTGTGGATCCCAACACTGGGCAGGTTCGCGCCTGGGTGGGCGGGCGCGATTTCGTAGCCGATAAGTATGACCACGTAGCGCAGGCGCGCCGCCAGCCGGGCTCTACCTTCAAGCCCTTTGCCTACACGGCCGCGTTCGATAACGGGTACTCACCCAGCTACTACGTGCTCGACGCCCCGTTCACGTGGCAGGGGTGGCGGCCGCGCAACGCCGGTGGAACAGCCGGAGGCTATGTTACGCTACACCATGGGCTCGCTTACTCGAAAAACATCGTTGCTGCACGGGTTACGCGGTTGGTTGGCGCGGCCGAAGTTGCCCGCTATGCCCATCGCCTCGGTATCCGAAGCCCGCTCGATATAACCCCCAACGACCCGGATGATGATCCGGTCTACCCGAACTCCATTGCGCTTGGCGTCATGGATGTCTCGCTCTACGAGATGGCCTCGGCATACTCGACGCTCGCCAACGGAGGCATCTACCACGAACCAACGTTCGTTGCCAGAATCGAAGACCGTTACGGCAACACGATCGTAGAGTTCACCCCTACCGGGCGTGAGGTTCTGAGCCCATCAACAGCCTTCACTACCGTCAATGTGTTGCGCGACGTGGTGCGTGTTGGCACGGCCCGGAGCCTGCGCGGGAAATTCCGCATCGGCAACATCGACCTCGCCGGAAAGACTGGAACCACTCAGGAAAGCGCCGATGGCTGGTTTATGGGCATGCACCCGGACCTCGTCGTAGGCTCGTGGGTAGGCTTCAACGACCGCCAGGTCAAATTCCGTTCGAGCTACTGGGGGCAAGGCGCTCACACCGGTATGCTCGTGGTCGGCGAGTTCCTCGAACGCCTTCAAAACGATGCGCCCGAGTCGCTCCGGCTCAGTTCTGACAGGCGCTTCGAACGGCCGGAGGGTTACAAACCACCCTCGCGACGCGGCTACGCCGGCGACGGTGGCGGCGCGCGTCGAAGACGAGGAACACTTAGTGGCAGAAGCAGTGTGGACAGACCTGCACGCGACCTTCTTGAGCGCTGGCGGCAACGCGAATCGACCCAAAACGAAGGTGACGGTGGCGGTAATACCGATGCCGGGCGTATTGGCTGGTAAAGAACCCCTCTTGTATGTTACCCCCGAGGATCATTTTGATTCTCCGAGCCCGGTCGGCCCGTGTCCCCCTTGGTCCTCTGCTGCAAGACCGTTTGTAAGCGAGGGCGACCGGCTCGAAACTCTCGCTGGCCCTGTCTCTACACTTCAGTAGTTGCCGGGGCATCGGGTCCGAACAGTTGCCTGAACCGCTGCACCTCAAGGAGCAAGTTCGTATCACGCAAGGAAGGACGATGGGCGAGATCGGCGATGTGGAATCGCCACACAAACACACAAATACCATGTCCGACCTCCTGTTCGTAGGCATTGATGTCTCCAAAGAGCACCTTGATGTGGCCCTTCTCCCGGGCACAACCCACCGGCGTGTAGCTAACGATGCGGCGGGGATTGTGGAACTCGCCCAGTGGCTTGGCCAGAGCGAGCTGGAGCTGATTGTTCTGGAAGCCACTGGCGGCTACGAGTCGGCATGTGTGGCGGCGTTGGCGCAGGCCGGCTTTCCGGTGGTAGTCGTTAATCCGCGCCAGGTCCGCGACTTTGCGAAGGCCACGGGCAAGCTAGCCAAGACCGATAAGATCGATGCCGAGGTACTGGCGCTCTTTGCCGAGCGCATTCGGCCCGAGGTGCGCCCGCTGGCAGATGCGCAGCAGCAGGCGCTGGAGGCCATTCTCGCACGCAGGCGCCAGATCGTCCAGATGTTGGTTGCGGAGAAGAACCGCTCGCTCTTGGCAGCCCCGGTAGTACAGAAGAGCCTTCGCAAACACGTCCGCTGGCTCGAGCGTGAGCTTGGCGGCATTGAGAAGGAGTTGGCCACAGCCATTGAAGCGAGCCCAATCTGGCGTGCAACGGATGATCTGCTACAAAGCATACCCGGCGTGGGTAAGGTGCTCGCGACGACGCTACAAGCTGAGCTTCCGGAACTGGGAAAGCTCTCACGAGGGCAGGTTGCTGCGTTGGTGGGTGTTGCGCCCCTCAACCGCGACAGTGGCGCGTACCGGGGCAGGCGAACGACCTGGGGTGGAAGGGCCAGCGTAAGAACCGTACTCTACATGGCTACGCTGTCTGCCACTAGGGTGAACCCGGACATCCGGGCTTTCTACGAGCGACTGGTGGCTCGCGGTAAACCGAAGAAGGTGGCGCTCGTGGCAGCATCGCGCAAGATGCTGATTATGATCAACGCACTCGTCCGCGACGGTCGTCACTGGCAGGAGGAATACCCCGCTACCGCTTGACTTTTATCACAGTTGCTTGCAAGGGGGTGGCCGAGTGGAGGCAAAGCCGGAGCGAGGTCGGGGGATGTCGGATTGGCTGGGAGTTTCGTAATGAACCGCAACGAAACCCCTCCCACTGCTACGCAGGGTACTCCCCTTGTATGTTACAACCGAGGGTTGTTTTGACCCTCCGAGCCTGTCGGCGG
>JADFLK010000359.1 GCA_022564455.1 Bacteroidota bacterium | reverse complement strand
GAGCGCGCGCATTGCGCTGCTCGTTTACGCGGACGGCGAGAAGCGGTACATCGTGGCGCCGGACAAGATTACCGTAGGCCAGACGCTAATGAACGGCCCGGATGCTCCGCCGGAGCGCGGCAACTGCCTCCCGCTGGCCAACATCCCGCTCGGCACGTACGTGCATTGCATCGAGATGATTCCGGGTAAGGGCGCACAGCTCGCTCGCTCGGCCGGTACGTTCGCACAGCTCACCGCTCGCGAGGGCAAGTATGCGACGCTCCGCCTGCCTTCGGGGGAGATTAGGATGGTGCCGGTGCAGTGCATGGCCACCATCGGAACGACCTCCAACCCCGACCACATGAACATCGAGCTCGGCAAGGCGGGCCGCAGCCGCTGGCTCGGCATCCGCCCGAAGACGCGCGGTGTGGCCATGAACCCGGTCGATCACCCGATGGGTGGCGGCGAGGGCAAGGCCTCCGGCGGCCACCCCAGGAGCCCGTGGGGCCAGCCGGCCAAGGGCTTCAAGACCCGCAAGAAAAAGAAAGCCTCCAACAAGTTCATCGTTCGCCGCCGCGGCAGTAAGCGGTAAGGCGCCCCGTACAAAACATGGCACGTTCGTTAAAAAAAGGCCCGTTCATAGCCTACAAGCTCCGCCAAAAGGTGGACGCTATGAACGCGAGTGGCAAGAAAAAGGTGATCAAGACGTGGAGTCGTTCCTCCATGATCAGCCCCGAAATGATCGGGCACACCCTTGCCGTCCACAACGGTAAGCAATTTATTCCGGTCTATGTGACCGAGAACATGATTGGCCACCGCCTCGGTGAGTTTGCACCTACGCGCACCTTCCGTGGGCACGCAGGCTCGGCGAGAGACAAACGTCGCTAACATCTATTTCCTAATGCGTATTGCGTAAGAATGCCAGAGCGCTACTATCACACAATACAACAAAAGCAAAACCATGCAAGCACGCGCACGACACCGATATATTCGAAGTTCGCCTCGCAAGATGCGGATTGTTGCGGACGTGGTTCGCGGCAAGAACGTAGAGCAGGCGCTCAACACGCTGCATTTTATGCCGCAGAAGGCCGCCCGCCCGATTGAGCGGATCATCCACACGGCTATCGCCAACCTTATAGACCAGCACCCGGAGGAGCGCGTAGACGAAACGTCGCTCATTGTTTCCGAGATCCGCGTAGACGAAGCCCCGTTCCTCAAGCGCTTCCGCCCCGTTTCGCGCGGCCGCGCTCATCCAATCCTCAAGCGTTCCAGCCACCTGACAATCGTTGTCGGGATGCCCGAGAACACAGAAGACGAGTCGTAACCAGATATGGGCCAGAAAACACATCCAATAGGCTTTCGCCTCGGTGTCATTCGCGGTTGGGATTCCAACTGGTACACGGATGGCAGCTTCGCGGAAAAGCTCCTTGAAGACGACAAAATCCGTAAGTACTTGATTGCGCGTCTGAAGCGCGCCGGTCTGAGCCGTGTTGTGATTGAGCGCACGCCGAAGCGCGTGATCCTCACCCTGCACACCTCCCGCCCAGGCGTCGTTATTGGCCGTGGCGGCGCGGAGGTAGAGAAGCTGCGCGAGGAGTTGAAGAAGCTCACGGAGAAGGACATCCAGATCAACATCAACGAGATTAAGCGGCCCGAGCTCGACGCGAGCCTCGTTGCGCAGAACATTGCCCAGCAGCTTGAGGGGCGTATCTCGTTTCGCCGCGCAATGAAGCAGGCCCTTGGCGCCTCAATGCGCATGGGAGCGCAGGGTATCCGCATCAAGCTTTCCGGCCGCCTCGGCGGTGCAGAGATGGGCCGTACCGAGCAGTATATGGAGGGCCGTGTGCCGCTTCATACGCTCCGCGCCGACATCGACTACGCCGATGCGACGGCGTTCACGATCTACGGCACGACCGGTGTGAAGGTCTGGATTTTCCATGGCGAGATCATCGGCAAGCCCGACCTAAGCCCCAATGCCTACGCCCAGCGCCAGGCCGCCGCTGCCCCGCAGCCTCCGGAGCGCCGCCGTCGCGGCCGTGGAGACAATAAGGGCGACCGTGTACGCGGCGGCCGAGGCCGAGGCGGGCGCGGACAAGGCGGCGGCAACAAGCCGTCGTAGCGCACCGAACCTCTTTTATAGACTGAGACTCAGGAGACAGACCAATGTTGATGCCCAAGCGGACCAAGTTCCGCAAGATGCAGAAAGGCCGCATGAAAGGCCTCGCACTGCGAGGTGCGCGGGTCAACTTCGGCGACTTTGGTATCAAGGCCCTAGAGCCGGCCTGGATTACCAGCCGCCAGATCGAGGCCGCCCGTATTGCCATGACGCGCCACATGAAGCGCGCGGGTAAGGTGTGGATCCGCATTTTCCCCGACAAGCCCATCACCAAGAAGCCCGCCGAAACCCGCATGGGCAAGGGCAAGGGCTCGCCGGAGTACTTCGTGGCCGTCGTAAAGCCGGGCCGCATCCTCTTTGAGGTAGGCGGCGTGGATGAGGAACTGGCGCTCGAATCGTTGCGCCTCGCCATCCAGAAGCTCCCCATCAAGTGCAAGGTCGTCGTTCGGCCGGATTACCACGTGTACGCCGCCAAAGACGGCGTGACCGGCGAAGACACGTCGCTCAAGGCTACCATCACGACCTTCGACCTCACCAAGATCTACGGGCTTGGTAAGACGGTCGCGGCTAAGCTGGACGAAGCTGGTATCACGACCTATGCCGCGTTGGCCGATCTGTCCCACGAACGCCTGCGTGAGATCGTTGCTTCGGAGGACGCCGAAGAGGAGTCCGTAAACGAAGAGAGGTGGACGCGCCAGGCACGCTTGCTCGCAGACGGCGAGCATGACGAGCTCAACGCGTATGTAGAGGCCCTGCGGGTCGAGGACGGCAATGTGATCGTCACCGAGGAAGAGGAGACAGCTCCTGCCGACGAGCAGGCCGATGAAGCGCCCCCTGCTGAAGCGGACGACGCTGACGGCAAATCCGAGTAACCCCATCTTTAGAGCCCACCGGCCATGAAGCC
>JADFLK010000358.1 GCA_022564455.1 Bacteroidota bacterium | reverse complement strand
CCGGTGCGGCGTCTGTCGTCCAGAAGATATCGTACGTATTGGCGCGCATCCGGCCAAACAAGTGCGCGGTGTCCGTTTCGAGTTCGGCAGCGAGGGCCGGATCATTCAAGGCCGCTACAAAATCTTCTGCGTCAATCCCCAGATCGCGGGCCAGCACGGCGCCCACAACGGAGGGCCTCGTGCCCGGCGGGATGGTGATGCGAATCGGATCCTGTAAGCCCTTGCGGATTTTGTCGAGCATCGCCCAGTTGCTCATTCCCGATTCAATCAGGTAGTGGCCGGGCTTCACCTGTCGCCGCCATCCGGTGAGTGTCGCGAAGGTCGTGAACGATCCGCGCGAACCAAGAATGCCAACCACCTCCAGCGAATCGGCCACATCTTCGAATGACGAGCCCGGGGGAATGCGGACACTTCGCGAGTCCTCGAAGTCTGCCGTGTTCGATGCAAATGCCAGCCAGCATCCAATCAGGATTGCAACAACGGCGATGGCAAGGAGGGGGAACACGATTAGGCGACGCCTGGACGATTGCGGTGAACGAAGTGCAGGAGATGGGGGACTTTCCATAAACTGATCCGGGGCGACCAAGTGACGTTTAGAGAGGTGAAATGTCTACGTCTGCGCCAATCTCGGCATAGAGGAGGCCCGGCGCACGCTCCACAGTCTCAAATCAGGATTTGTGCTGCGCGCGGCTGTCTATGGTGCAGGTCGTGTTGATTCCGCCCCTCACGTTGTAAATCGTCGTGACTACAAGGTAGTCGGGGTTGTACAGATGCCGCAGGAGATCCTCGAACACAAACGCCGTGATGTCCTCCTGCGCCGCGCCGATGTGCCGCCACGAGAGGAGGTAGTACTTCAGGCTTTTCAGCTCAACCAGCCAATCGCCCGGCACGTATTCTATGCGAATGGTTCCGAAGTCAGGTATTCCTGAGAAGGGGCAGAGCGCAGAGAACTCGCCGGGCTCGGTTTCATAGACGACCACCTGCCGCGCTCCGTGCGCGTACGGCAGGCGGTGGATTTCCTGCTGGCGCGTTTCGGGCGGAAGGAACAGCGCCAGCTTGCCCTCCGGCTGGATACCGAGGCGCTCCATGTGCTCCAGCGACAGCCGGGTGTGGCGGAGCGCCTCCTCCTGCAGAACGCCGAGTTGGGGTGCTGGCTTCTTTCCGTTTGTGGGTGAAGACATGGTACGGCGGAGTGGATTTCGAGCAGCAGCATACGTCATCAGCCGTTTCCGGTTCGCTTGTCACCGTTCACAGGTGCTCCTTCGACTAAAACCCCTCCCTCGTCCATACACGTTGAGGGAGGTGCCGAACTTGCGAGGCGCAGGGTGAGCCGACAACGAGATGCCACGATATGCTCTCTGCCCAGAACATACATATAACCGCCCATATAACGGCCGTATCGCCAACCCCCACCCCGTCATACGGTGCGGAGCTCCCTTGAGAAGGGGGCTGGTTTGAGTATGGCGCTATTTTCGGTCATTCTCGCTTCCCATGCCATGCCCTCCGATTCCTACTCCTTCACCACCGTCGCTGATTTCGTCGGGCAGGAGATTGGTTCCTCCGACTGGATGACGGTCGACCAACCGATGATCGACGCCTTCGCCAAGCTCACAGGCGACCGGCAGTGGATCCATATTGACATGGAACGGGCCGAACGCGAGGCGCCCACCGGCACTACCATCGCCCACGGCCTGCTGACGCTGTCTCTTCTCCCTATGATGCGCAACGAGATCGGAGTGATTCCGAACGGTACGGGGCGCTCCATCAACTACGGCTACGACAAGATCCGCTTCCTCGCCCCGGTCACGCCCGGCGCCCGCATCCGAACGCGCGTCACCCTGTCCGCCGTAACGCCAAGAAGCAACGGCTTCCTCATCGATACGCGCAACGCGGTCGAAATTGAGGGAGAAGACAAGCCCGCCATGATCGCCGATTCGCTGACACTGTTGCTTGAGTAGTTCTTTGATCTTCCTCCTTTGTTCTTTGGGTCTCTACCCCGGCGCCGACGCTCCATCTAACGAAGTACGAAGATCAAAGCCCTAAGAACAAACCAGATATCTTCCACCACCTTTCCTTTCTCCCTTTTCACTTTTCGCTTTCAATCCATGCTTTTCCAGAACCAGGTCGTCGTCATCACCGGAGCCGGACGCGGGATCGGCGCTGCAGCCGCGAAGCTGTTTGCTCAACACGGTGCATCGGTCGTTGTGAATGATCTCGATGCCAAGCCTGCGGAAGCTGTCGTTGCAGAGATTAAATCTGCGGAAGGCGCGGCGTTTGCTGTGCCGGGTAGCGTAACAGAAGACGGTTTCCCCGAAAACCTCCTCGATGCAGCGGTGGACCGCTTCGGAAAGCTGAACGTGCTCGTCAACAACGCAGGGTTTACGTGGGACGGGATGCTCCACAAGATGACAGACGAGCAGTGGCGCGCCGTGCTGGAGATCCACACGATGGCGCCATTCCGGATGATCCGCGCGGCCGCGAAGCACCTCCGCGAACCGGCGAAGGCCGAACTCGCCGCGGGCGAGCCCTTTTCCGAGAACCGCTGCATTATCAATGTCTCATCCACAAGCGGACTACATGGGAACGTGGGGCAGGCCAACTACGCGACGGCCAAGATGGGCGTCATCGGGCTGACGAAAACCGTGGCGAAGGAATGGGGACGATTCGGTGTACGATGCAACGCCGTCGCCTTCGGATTCATCGACACGCGGATGACGCGAGCGAAGGAGGACGGCGAGACCATCGAAGTGGCGGGACAGGAGATCGCGCAGGGCATCCCCGAAGCCGCACGTGAACGTGCAGTCACCGGAAACCCGCTCGGGCGCCCGGGCACCGACGAAGAAGCTGCCGGTGGCATCGTCATGATGGCCTCTCCCCTGGCGGGCTATGTGACAGGCCACACGCTGGAGGTGACGGGGGGGGCGGGGATCTAGCGAGTCGTCACTTAGAGCATTTAGTCCAGTGCCGATACTATCAAGCAACTTCACACTGTGGGTGTCACA
>JADFLK010000357.1 GCA_022564455.1 Bacteroidota bacterium | reverse complement strand
ACGATGTCGCCTAACTGCCAGAGCTTCTTGGTCACACCCGCTTCCATTGCGGGAGTAACCTGCAACGTCTGGTGGATGCGGCAGAAATTGTAGTACATAAAGTGGGGGGCAACCGCGTGGGCGTGGTTCTCAACCTCCTAGAATGCCCTACGTTTCCCTGTGGTTAAAGGCGTTATTCGCCTACGTGAGGCTTGAGCAGCCCGTCGCCCGTTTCGCCTTTCTTGCCGAAGAGCTTGTCGAGCACGCCCTCGTGCGTGAGGAGAGCAGTCAGCCCCACAAAGATGGCCTCACCGGTAAGTTTGCGGATAAAGCTGAATCGGAACAACGCCGACAGCACGCCGCCTATCATACGGAACAGGAGAGGCAGAACTAGCATCGCCCCAAGGAAGCCAAGCGCGATTTCCAGCAGCGAGCGAGTGGTGGCGTTGTCTGTTATTTTGTTCATTGAGGCGAGCAGTGCGATCGTGTAATTTATCTCAGGATTCCAGGATGGTCTAGTATTTCTGCTACCGAGCTGTTATGCTTCCACTGTCTCTGCATAGTGTGCCGTGAGGGCATCGAACTCAGTCTCGAACGCCGCAACCAGTTCATTCGGATCGGAGACAATGTTGGCGTCTGCGGAGACGCCAACCAGCACTTGGCCGTTGAGGCTGAGGATGCTAATGCCCAGGCCGATGTCGCCCGACTGCGGTACCCAGAACATAAGGCTGCTGATGGGCACACCCAGGAGGTGAAGCTGCTCGGCCGGGCCAGGCACGTTGGTCACCACCAGCGAGCACTTCTCGCTGAACATGTTGACCACGAGTTTGTGTACCCACCTCGGGGCGAAGCCGATGCTCTGTAAAATCCCAAATACAACAGCGGGCTCGCTGGATTTCTTGATCGCATCCATACTCGCTTTCACTACGCTCAGTTGCTCTGCCGGGTCTTCAACACTTATGGGCAAAGGTAGGAAGACGAGGGCGAATGCGTTGCCCAGCTCGTGGGCGCGTTCCGGCGGGCGCACGTTGAATGGCACCGCCGCGCGAATCATTATGTGTTCCGTGGTATCGCCGTTGTCGGTGAGGTAGCGCCGGAGGCCGCCGGTTACCGCCGCCATGAGTACGTCATTCACCTTCGTTCCGGAGGCCCGCCCGATGGCCTTAATAGTCTCCAACTCGATGGGCCTCGACCATGCGGCTTGCTTCCGGGCCGTTGCCGCTCCTTTGAAGCGCGTCTGGGAATCGGGGCGCATCGCCAGAAGCGCCGCGAGGCTCTTCGTTCCTCCGCCCACCTGCCGAGCCCGCGTGGCAAAATGGGAGGGACTTGTGAAGAGGTCCTTCGTCTCGCCCAGTGCTTCCTTTGCCGTGTGTTTCAGTTGCTCGGTAAACGTTTTCCTCGGCTTCGGGCTAGAAGGCGGGGTAACGGTGGAGGGATCCCACATTTCGTCCGACATCGAGAGCAGCACGTGCATCATGGCGATGCCGTCCGCGATGCAGTGGTGGAGGCGCACAATCAGTGCCGAGCCTTCACCGTAATGCTCGACGTGGTGGATGGTCCACGGCGGCATCGCAAACGATAGTGGCGTGCTCATCAGGTCGCTCACGGCTCGCTCCAGCGCGTCCTGATCGCCGGGTTCGGGTAGCTCGTACGGGAGGATGTGCCGGTTCAGGTCGAAGGGCTCCTCCAACACCCACTGCGGCCTGCTTGCCTCTGGGTTATCCACCCGCATACGGAAGCGCTGGTAAGGGAGGAAACGCTCCTCGAAAAGCTGCACCACCCGCTCACGCGTCATTGGTTTGGCCGTCATCATCACCCCCGTAATCGTCATCGGGTTGATGGGGCTCTCCATCCGCAGCCAGGCTACGTCGGCGGAAGCCATTTTCTTTGTGACGGGCATGGGCACACGTGTTCGGTTTTGAAAGGTACTCTGCCTGCTATTGCGTAGTGCGTAGTGCGTGTTTGGGCTTTCGGATTTGGGATTTGGGCTGATGGGAAACGCAATACGCAACACGGAATACGCAACACACGCCTAAACACACATAATCACCTCAATCACGTAATCACGCTTGCACCGCAAGCTGCCCGCACGCCGCATCAATATCCTGCCCTCGGCTGCGGCGGACGGTGACGCGGACGCCTTCATCCACCAGTACGCGAATGAAACGGTTCAAGCGGGTTTCACTGGTGGGACTGAATGCCGCGCCCTCCACCGGGTTGTACATGATGAGGTTGACCTTGCATGGCGCCCAGCGCGCCACGCCGGCGAGGTTGCGGGCGTCGGCCTCGCCGTCGTTGATGCCGTCGAACATGCAGTACTCGTAGGTGACGCGCTTGCCGGTTTTTGCGTGGTAGTGCTTTACGGCGCCTTCCAGCGCGCCGAGATCCGTTTTCTCGGAGCGGTTGACGGGCATGATGGCGCTTCGCTGGGCATCGGTCGGGGCATGCAGCGAGATGGCGAGATTAAACGGCGCGTCCTCGTCGGCGAGTTGGCGAATGCGGCGCGCGAGCCCAACGGTGGAGACGGTGATGCGTTTTGGCGCGAGTCCCAGACCTTCCGTGATCAGCCGCGTGCTCTTGACCACGTTCGCGTAGTTCTGAAGCGGCTCGCCCATCCCCATGTACACCACGTTGGAGATGCCTCGCCCGAAGCGCTCGCGGGCCAGCGTATCCATATAACGAGCCTGATCGAAGATTTGCCCAGCCGTCAGGTTTTCGTGAAAGCCCATCAGGCCGGTAGCACAGAAGTGGCAACCCATCGCGCACCCTACCTGACTGGAAACGCACACGGTGAGGCGTCTCACTTTTCCATCCTCTTCAAAGTCCGGGATGAGCACGGTCTCGATGTGGCGGCCGGAGGGAAGCTGGTAAAGTTTCTTGACGGTCTTGTCCTTGGCCGTCTGTTGCTGCACTTCCGTGATGGTCCCGATTTCCGCGATCTCGCCAAGTCGCTCGCGGAGCCCGGCCGGCAGGTCCGTCATTTCCTCAAACGACGTAGCTCCCTTCTCGTACAGCCACTTGAACAA
>JADFLK010000356.1 GCA_022564455.1 Bacteroidota bacterium | reverse complement strand
AAATCCCCACCGATAGCCATCAAGGTATTGTTCGGGTGGAAATACTGCTCGTGGAAGGCCACGAGGTCGTCGCGCGAAATGGCGTCGATCGTCCAGTATTCCGTGGTGCGCGCGTACGGGCTCTCCGCCCCGTAAACGAGCTTGAACAACTCGCGCGTAGCAATGCCCTGCGGGTTGTCGTTGCGCCGAGAGATGCCACTCTTCGCCCGCGTCCTGGCCAACTCCACCTGATCGGTGTCAAACGCGGGGCTCATCAACACCTCGGCGAACAGCGGCAACACCGTGTCCACATGTTCAGTCAGCGTTCTCATGAACGCAAAACCCGAGTCGTCGCCGATCCTGGATTCGATAGTGGCGCCCACGTTTTCGAGGGCAAGGTTGAGTTCGTCGGGACTCATGGAGGACGTGCCGCCCGTGCGCAATACCGTCCCTGCAATGCCGGCGAGGCCCACCTTGTCGGCTGGTTCCCACACAGCGCCCACGCCAATACGCGCCGAGATATTCACCATCGGCAGCGAATGATCTTCGGTCATGAAGAGTTTGAGACCGTTGAGTAGTTCAACCTCCTCCACGGTGGGCAGAGGCACGTCACGGAGTGGTGGATATTGTATCGCCGCGACATCGTACTGGGCAGCGTCCGGCGTGTCGGAGGGACGTGTTATCTGGTCGGGCGCCGTGACCGCGCAGCCGGCAACGGCAAAGATCAGAAAAGCAGATGACAGGCGGGTCATTGTTCCTTTGAGTTTCATAAGGAGCATCGAATACGTACTACGCATTACGGAATATGCACAAAGCCTCAGGTGTCCTCATCGGCCACGGCGTTGCGAACCTGCGCCACCGTCCGATTCTCGATGCGAAAGGTCTCGGCGGCAACACGCTGTACGTCGTCGGCCGTCACGTGGTCGATGGCGTCCAGTTTGCGGAAGAGGTTCCGCCAGTCGCCGGTGAGGGCGTGCTCCTGTGCAATCTGCCCGGCGAGACCACTGTTGGAGGCCAGACCGCCGATAAAATTGGCCCGAGCGCGCGTCTTTGCGCGGTCAAGCTCCTCTCGCGTGATGCCGTTCTTGACGATCTCATCCACCACATCGTACAAGGCTGCTTCCAAACTACCAGGCGATACGCCCTGATTCGGGGCGGCATACAGGAGGAAGAGCGTCGGGTACTTGTCTCCAGGGTATGCGGGGATGGACGTAGCGAAGAGCGCCAGTTCGCTTTCGATGAGCGCACGGTGCATCCTGCTCGTGCGCCCGGTAGAGAGCACGTCATCCAGAACGGTAAATGCGGCATTGGAAGGGTCGTAGGAGCTCGGACGATGAAAGCCAATAATCATCAAGGGTTGGGCCTGCTCGACCAACGTTACTCGGCGCTCGCCTAGCTGCTCGGGTTCCTCAGTAACCACAGCAGGTGCGTCCGGCTTGCGCGGCAGGCGCCCGAAATACTGCTCGGCCATGCGTTGTGCCTCGGCCGGATCTACATCGCCCACAATAGCAATGGTGAGATTGTTGGCTGCGTAATAGCGGTCAAAGAATGCCTCAGCCTCCGTACGCGAGATACTCTCCAAATCCGACATGTGCCCGACTGTCGGCTGGCCATACGGGTGCGCTTTGTAAGCCAGCGCGAGGAACTCCTCGATCAGCCTCCCCTGCGAGTTCGATTCCGTGCGCAACCGACGCTCCTCCATCACCACGTCGCGCTCGGTGTAGTACTCGCGCAGTACGGGATTCAGGAAACGCTCGCTTTCGAGCGCAAACCACAGTTCCAGCTTGTTCGACGGCAAGCTGTACATGTAGGCGGTCTGGTCGGCGGAGGTGAATGCATTGAGGCCTACTGCACCGTTGCGGCTCACCAGCTTGTCGAACGCGGCTTCCTCCAGAAACGTCTTTGCCGAGTCTACGCGTGCACGGAACTCAGTTTCAAGCTGCTCCAGTTCGGCCTCGTCGGCTCCACCCATCCTCGCGGATCGGAAACGAAGGTAGGCTTCCTCCTCAGCTTCCATCGCGGCCAGTTCGGCATTGATATCCGCACTGCCGAGACTCGTCGTGCCCTTGAACGCCATGTGCTCGAACATATGCGCGATGCCGGTCTGCCCGGCGGGCTCGTTCACGCTACCCACGTCGGCATAGGTGAAGAAGGAAACAACCGGGGCATCGTGGCGCTCCACGACGATGATCGTGAGGCCGTTGTCGAGGTCGATTTCGGTGACGGCCGGCTCGAAGGTCTCGAGCAGCGATTGGGCGGCAGCGGGAGCCGACAGCGCGGCAGCCACCATCAGGATGGCCGCAGCGCGTCGAAGAAAGGCAAATGAGGTCACGTCTGGCGGAATCTGGTTGTTGCAGTTAGAGGAGAATAGGGATTGGAGACAGGTTACTCGGAAGCAGCAGAATCACGGGCAAAAAGAATACGGCCGTTGGGGTCAATCCGGGCAGTGAGCTGGATAGAGGCCTGCCCACCCGTCATCTCAATGCGCTGCGGACCAGTTCCCCAGTCCACTTCTACCGGCAGATCAAAGGTCTGTTCTTCGGCGAGGATGCCGTCGGGAAGCTCCCAGCGCAATGTGGCTCGATCGTCCAGAACAGGCACCACGACCAAGCGCGGAAGTACGGGCTGGCGCAGATAAACCTCAAAGTATACGGAGAGATCCATCCTGCTCTCTGCCTCAAACGCGGCCTGCACGTCCACCGTGGTGATGAAGTGATTGGCAGAGCCATCCGTGGCGGCTTCCAGCGCTGGATCGGGGTACATGATGCGGCGTAGCGCACGGAAGAAAGCTTCGTCGTCATCCATCAGATAACGCAGCGTGTGGAGAAACCAGCTTCCCTTGAAGTAGATGTCGCCGTTGAAGCCGCCGTCCGGCAGGGTGTACATGTCCTTTGTCGAGCGGGACTCACGCGGGGCAACTGGAATCACGTTTTCGATGCGGTCCCGCACCGTGGCGATGTAAGCCAGGTAGGCGGCGCCCGAGTCTTCGCCGTTGCGACGCGCAATATCCTCGGCATAGAGAGCCTCCGCGTAG
>JADFLK010000355.1 GCA_022564455.1 Bacteroidota bacterium | reverse complement strand
CACGGACGGCCAGCCCTGCCGCGTCAGTGGGGAAGGAAGCCTGCAACCGCTCCAGGTCGGGGTCGAGGCCGACACAGGGAACGGAGCCTGTGGCCGTTTGTGCTACGTGGAGTTTGGAAAGGAAGGACACGGTTTGGTGCGAGGGCATGAGGGGGTGAGGGTATGAACGTAGGGATGTCCCTCACGGGTAGCCACAACGGCAGAAGAATAGCACGCCACGGCCCAAATCAACATGCTAATTGAAGCCATTCTCGAGAAAAACCAACCCAATGAATCAGCCTAGAAAAGCAATGCCCGAACGAAAGCCGGACCAACCACCGCCGTAGCTTGTACCAAGGCTCACAAGTGCCAGCGTGGCCCTCTATTTGGACCATTTGCCATCTGCTAACCAATCCACACATACGATGTCACTGCTCGACAAGATGAAGGGTGTTTCCGCCCGTGACCAGGAAATGATCCGCGATACGGAGGTCATGTTCGGCCCTGAGCCCGAGGAGATGGGGTTCATCAAGAACATCTTCTGGGGGCGCATCCGCGAGGATCTTATCCACCCCTACCCGCAGGTGTCGGCAGAGGAAGAGGCAAAGTGTGATATCCTGCTTGCGGAGCTCACCGAGTATCTGGAGAACGAGCATCCGACCATCGAAATCGACCAAAAGGAGTACCTCCCCGAGTGGGCTCTCAAACGGCTTTTTGAGATTGGCGTCCTCGGTATGACGATCCCCGAGGAGTACGACGGCCTCGGTCTCGGCGTGGCGAGCTACAACCGCGTGCTGGAGGCCATCGGAAGCCACTGTGGTTCTACAAGCGTACTGGTATCCGCACACCAGTCGATTGGCTGCAAGGCGCTGATGCTTTTCGGGACGGAAGACCAAAAGAAACGCTTCCTCCCGAAAGTCGCCCGCGAATATCTCTCTGCATTTTGCCTCTCCGAACCCAACGTCGGCTCCGACGCTGCCGGGCAGGAGACCGAGTGCGAGTGGAACGAGGCTGAGCAGTGCTATATCCTGAACGGCGAGAAAAAATGGTCCACGTCCGGTGCGATGGCGGGGATGTTTACCGTGATGGCGAACCAGCAGGTCGTCGATCCGAAGACCGGCAAGGAGCGCAAGGGCGTAACGGCGCTTATCGTGACGCCGGACATGGAGGGCATGGATATTTTCCAGAATAACCGCTCCAAGACGGGCATTCGCGGCACGTGGCAGGCGCGCATCCGGTTCACCAACGTGAAGGTGCCAAAGGCGAACCTCCTGCATCAGGAGGGCCAGGGCCTAAAAGTCGCGCTGACGTGCCTCAATTACGGTCGCTGCACGCTCTCGGCGGGCGTTACCGGCGGCGCCAAGCGGGCCGCCGACCAGGCCACCAAGTGGGCGCGTACTCGCTATCAATTCAAGCGGCCCCTCGCCGATTTCGAACTTGTCAAACTGCGGATTGCGGAGATGCACGCGCGCATTTTCGCGATGGACGCCATGCTTTATATGACGTGCGGTTTCCTGGACCGGCACGATAAGGATATCATGGTGGAGACGGCTGCATGCAAAGTGTTCTGCTCCGAACAGGGCTGGAAGGTTATCGACGACGCCATGCAGATTATGGGCGGCGAGGGCTACGTGACGGAGAACGAGCTCGAACGCATCTGGCGCGACAACCGCATCCACCGCATCGTGGAGGGCTCGAACGAGATCATGCAGTCGTTCATTTTCGCGTACGGCGGAAAGCAGCTTGCCGAGTACATGCTGGGCGTCCTCAACACCGTTCAGTGGGATGAAGAGCAGGGGTTCGGCGAGAACCTGACGCGCATCTTGTCGGGAGCGCTCAAACCATCGATGGTCAGGCAGGGGACGCCGCTGGCCACCGAGATCTTCCTCGGCAAAAAGGTGAGCAAGCCGTCGTTCTCGAACCTCCACCCTTCGCTGAAGAGCTTTGCCGACCGCTTCGCGAAGCACGTGCAGACCCACACGCGGGAGTTCAAACTGGCCAGCAAGCGCCTCGCGTCCGAGATCGTCAACCGCCAGGCCGTCCAGGCGCGCCTAGCCGATAACGGGATGTACCTGTTCGCGTGGGCGTGCGTGCTCTCGAAGCTCGACAGCCGGATGGCGCAGGGCGCTTCCGGCCTTGAGTGGGAACGCGACAAGACGGCTGGCCTCCATTTCATGCACATGGCTCACGAGCGCATCGTGCAGAACGTCCGCCTGCTTAGCACGAACAGTGATGAGTCGATGCTCCGCGCGGCCGACGCGGCCATCGCGTTCAACGACACGCTGGCGAACGCGGACTTCTACATCCACGAGGCCTCCCCGAGCGCAGCGGGTACAGGCCGCGCCATCCAGACGGAGCACATCCGGCAATTCCCTGGAGACAAGCCGAAGAAGAGAAAGAGCAAGGCGCGCGCGGCTGCCGCCGAGAACGGCTCCTCGGGCGATGGGGCATCGAAGCCGGCGAAAGCGGAGACAGCAAAGGCGTGATGTTAGATCGTAGTGCGTGATTACGTTACGCAATACGCAATACGCAATATTTCTACCGATCACCCTCATGCAACGTCTGACTCTCGCGGTTCTTCTTCTCCTTCTCGCCACGCCTGTATTCGCCCAATCCCTCGGCGAGACGACTTTTCCCAATTCAGGCGCTGAAGAAGCACAAGAACCGTTCATGCGCGGCCTGCTGCTGCTTCACAGCTTTGAGTACGACGACGCGCGCGAGGCCTTCCAGGAGGCGAGGGAAGCGGACCCCGATTTTGCGATGGCCTATTGGGGCGAGGCGCTGACGCACAACCACCCCATCTGGCAAAAACAGGATCGGGATGCCGCGCTGGAAGTATTGGCTGAGATGGCGAACGAAGCCCGCGCAAGCACATCTGCACGGGAACAAGCCTACCTCGCCACGCTGGATGTCCTCTACGGCGACGGCGGTAAAGAGGGCCGCGACGATGCGTACGCCGTGGCACTAGGCGTACTCGCCGCGGCCTATCCCGACGACCTGAACGCTGCTACGTTTCACGCGTTGGCCATTTTAGGCACTG
>JADFLK010000354.1 GCA_022564455.1 Bacteroidota bacterium | reverse complement strand
GAATGGTTGATAGATATTGGGTGCTCGACCTCCCCTTTACCAAAGGCGGCACGGATCAGTACATCAAGGTTCCGGAGCATGTAGCCGAGGCCATTCTCGCTCACAAGAAACACTATGCATACACTTCAGGCCCGGTCTGGCGCTCGCTGAGCCGCAACAGCTACGGCAAGCGGCTCTCAACCACATCGATTTACACGATCGTTCGCAAGACGGCAGAGCGCGCCGGTATCACCGCGCGGGTTGGCGCCCACACACTCCGCCATACGGGCTGCACACTGGCCATCGAATCGGGAGCGTCGTTGCAGCAGGTTCAGGCGCACGCGCGGCACAAAAACCTCGAAACGACGATGATCTACGTGCATCAGCGCGACAAGCTGAGCGACAGCGCGGCCGATTACATCGACGTGAGCAGCCGGGATCTGAACAGCTCGCAGGCGGACGAGTGACCTACCTCGGCTTCCACTTCGCGTTCGTCCTCCCTCCCATCGTGGTGCTGATGCTGGTGCAGCGGAGACCACTCGGAAGTGCTCCGCGCGGTACAGCCCTGCGTACACTGGGGCTGATTACAACGCTCGCATTTTTCTACACTATTCTGTGGGACAATTACATCGTTTTCCGTGGCGTCTGGTCCTATGGCGTAGGCCGCGTACTGGGCACCATCGCCTACGCTCCTGTCGAGGAATATGCGTTTTTTATCCTCCAGCCGGTGCTCACCGGTCTGTTTTACTTTTTCTTGCGCGGCCGGGATATCCTGACGGCTCGTCGAACGTCCGCTCCGGCGCACCTCCGTGTAGCGGCCACGCTTTTCATGTCCGCTGTTACGGGAGTTGGCGTCGGCCTTATAGTGTGGGGAAGCGAGCGTGTCCTGTATCTCGGTCTCATCCTGGCGTGGTGCGGCCCGGTCCTGACGGGGCTCATGTGGATGGGATTCGAGAAAATCTGGCCCGAGCGACGCCTGATTCTTGCCGCCATCACCGTTCCCACGCTGTATTTGTGCATCGCTGATAGTATTGCGCTTGACCTCGGGATCTGGAGCATCTCAGAGCGGTACAGTCTCGGCATCGACCCACTTGGCCTTCCGATTGAGGAAGCCGTGTTCTTCCTGGTCACCAATTGGATGGTGGTGCAGGGCGTGGCGATGCTGCTGCCCACCAAGCCTGCGTACGCATGGATATGATCACCTCTCCCTTCTCCCCTGCCGAATTACGGCGCTACAGCCGCCACTTCCTTCTCCCCGAGGTTGGGATGGAGGGACAGGCGCGCCTGAAGGACGCGTCAGTTCTGATTGTCGGCGCGGGTGGCCTGGGCTCACCGGTGGCGCTGTATCTGGCCGCCGCGGGCGTCGGCCGGATTGGTCTGGTGGATTTTGACAACGTGGACGAGACCAACCTCCACCGGCAGATTCTGTACGGGGAAAGCGACATTGGCCGGCCGAAGCTGGAAGCCGCGAAAGAGCGCCTCCAGGAGACTAATCCGCACATTCAGATTGACCTTCACCCGGTTCGTCTGGACGCCTCAAACGCTGCCCAGATCATCTCGGCCTACGATATCGTCGCGGATGGAACAGACAACTTTGCAACACGCTACCTCGTCAACGATGCGTGTGTAATGGCGGGTGTGCCGAATGCCTACGCCTCCATCAGCCGTTTCGATGGGCAGGCCAGCGTATTTTGTGCGCCCGAGGGTCCGTGCTACCGCTGCCTTTTTGCGGAGCCGCCGCCGGCTGAGCTCGTGCCTTCCTGTGCAGATGCTGGCGTGCTGGGCGTGCTTCCGGGCTTGCTCGGAACGATCCAGGCTACCGAAGTTCTCAAGCTCCTGCTGGGACTCGGCGATCCGCTCATCGGGCGCTTGCTGCTCGTCGATGCCCTCTCGATGCAGTTCCGAACACTTACCGTGCCGCGTAATCCGAAATGCCCGGTCTGCGGTGTGCACCCCTCGATTACATCTCTGGAGACATCTTCCATCACCTGCGAATCAACCGTGCCGTCATCTACCTTGAATACCGTTCCGGAAATCTCTGTACGGGACTATCAGATCCTCCGCGATTCGGATAATCCGCCATTCTTGCTCGATGTCCGCCAACCCGAGGAACAAGCCGTCTCAACCCTCGGAGGCATACTGATTCCACTCGGTGAGCTTCCGCTCAGGATGGGGGAATTGGAAGGCCGGCAAAACGACGAACTGCTGGTCGTCCACTGTCGGACAGGCGGCCGTTCGGCGCAGGCCGTTCAGTATTTGCGCATGAATGGCTTTGACAATGTGGTAAACCTGAAGGGCGGCATGAAGGCGTGGATGGAGGAAATCGGGCCGGCCGTTCCGGCAGACTCCTAAATTGAGCAGCGAGCGCCCCGGACCCTTTCTGGTACTCGCCGGGCCTACGGGCGTCGGCAAAACGGTGCTGAGCCTTACGATGGCAAAACGTATCGGTGCTGAGATTATATCTGCCGACAGCAGGCAGGTTTTTCGTGGGATGGATATCGGTACGGCGAAACCATCGGTGGATGAATTGAAGGCCATTCCGCACCACTTTATTAATGAGCGTGACCTTGGCAACCCGTGGTCAGCCGGACGATTTGCAGAGGATGCCAACATCCGGATCGGCAGTATGCTGAGGCGAGGAGCCGTTCCCCTCGTCGTCGGCGGCTCTACGCTGTACCTGGAGGCCCTCGTTCACGGCCTTGCTAAAATCCCGGACAGCGACCCCGCCATTCGAGCCCAGCTGAACGAGCAGGTTTCTATGCCGGAAGGTGCGCAGAAGCTTTTTGAGGAGCTTCAACGCGTCGATCCCGAAGGCGCCGAAACGCTCGATTCTACCAAGACGCAGCGACTCGTCCGCGCGCTGGAGGTGTACCGTGCGACCGGCGAGCCGTGGTCTTCCTTCTTTGCTCGGGCTGAGCCTCCTCCCTATCGTTATCGCATAGTTGTTCTCACCCGCCCACGGGCAGGACTCTACGCGCGCATCGAGGCGCGTGTGGACGCCATGCTGGATGCAGGGTTGCTGGAGGAAAAAAGGCGTCTATT
>JADFLK010000353.1 GCA_022564455.1 Bacteroidota bacterium | reverse complement strand
TATCCACCAACCAACCCTTCAACAACTTTACGCGCCAGCCCAGCACTTTCTTGCTTGCCGTAGCTTCTTGGCATGAAGCCCGCGCTCTACCTCGAAACCTCCGTTCTCGGGTACATCACCTCCCGAATGAGCCGAGACCTTGTGACGGCCGGGCGCCAGCTCCTCACGCGGGAATGGTGGCAGACCGAGCGAGATCGCTACGAAATCTTCGTCTCGCCGTTTGTCCTCGATGAATCCGAAGCGGGTGACGAGGAAGCCGCCGCCGAGCGTGCTGACGCATTGGAAGGACTCCCCCTCATCGAACCGGATGAGCGGGCAGATGCCCTCGCGATGCGGCTGATACAGGAGGTACCGCTGCCAAAGAAGGCAGCCGTTGATGCGGCCCATATCGCCATCGCTACCGTAAGTGGGATGGACTAACTGCTGACGTGGAACTTCAAGCACATCGCCAACGCCGTGCTACGGGATCGGATCGAGAGGGTCTGCCGTTCGAGTGGGTACAAACCACCAGCAATCTGCACCCCTGAGGAGCTATTCGGAGGTACGCCATGACGGAGACACCGGAAACAAGGGACGAGGTGATCGAGGAGGTTCGCGCCGTTCGCGAAGCTTACGCGGCACGCTTCAACTACGACATCGGCGCGCTCTTTCGCCACGCGCGGGAGCGAGCAAAGGAGAGCGACAGAGAAGTAGTGAAGCGGCAGCCGAAGCCTGTGGAAAAGGTTGGGGAGAGGCCGTAGCCAGAGTGCTGCATATCCTGCCGCGATACGCCTCCATTATATCTCTTTCCCCGCCAACTCCCCAACAACCTCACGCGCCATCCCATAATCAAATCCCCTCCGCACGAGAAAATCCATCACCTTCTTCTTGCGTTTGCGGGGGTCGCTTTAGCGTTCAAGAGCAGCCCAACGTTTTCCGCCCTGCTGGAGGGCGGCATCTCGCAGTTCGTCCTCTTCAAAGGCTTCGGATACGGCCCGTTCTACGATTCCACGATCCACACCACGTTTGATCAGGTCGGCGCTTAGACGACGCGGACCGTGCCCACTGCCTGAGAAGCGGCTCTCAACGTAGGCCTTCGCGTAGGCTTCGTCGTCCAGGTAGCCGCTGTCTGCGAGGCGCTGAATGACGTCGTCGATGATGTCGGCTCCGTAGCCATTCTTGCGCAACTTGCGGCGCACCTCTTCCACCGTCCGCGCCTGGTAGCCGACGTAGTTGAGAGCCACGGCTCGCGCGCGAAAGTCCTTCTCCTGATCCAGCAGTGCCTGCTGCGCTTCAGTGGAGAGCGGTATCCCTTTCTTGAGCCCTTCCCGCGCCACCAGATCGAGCGTCAGGCCGAACGCAAACTCGTCGTCGATGAAAACGCTTACGCGCTCGGGATCTCGCATTTGCTGTGCGACGCGCGTGACGATGCCGGCGCACAGTTCGCGAGCGGGTTCACCGGAATGCTCACCAGGCGAGTTTGTTTTACGGCCGAATCCCATGGCTACCACTTGGCCTTTAGACTTAGGAGGGGAAGCAATGCCCGGCTGCGTACGTCGGTGACAAGGAAGGCTGCGTTTCCATCAGCGAACGGAGGCACGTCAGATGATGGCTGCCCGGCGAGGTTGAGCGCCTGCGCCTGAGCGTCCCACTGGAGGCCAAGCCACTGGAAGCGATAGCCCGCCGAAAGATCGACGCGGATTTCTGTTGGGAAGCGGGCCTCTGCCAATCGGTTTTCGCTCTCCTGCTCTACCGTGGGCAAGCCACTCTGCACGGTGAGCCTCGCAGCCACAGACCAGCGCGGTCCGCCCCGTTGCAAGAGAAGGCCAAGGGTATGGGGACGGTCGTAGCGGCTCGGCCTCCACCCCGCAAGTTTGCGGGGCACATTAATCTGCGCGTGGCTCAGCGCGTAGCTGAGCCCGAAAACCCACAAGCCGTACTCGGCTCGTCCGGCAATCTCTACACCGTACGCACGCCCCTTGCTTGGCCGATAGAACCGCAGAAGATCTTGCGCGTCCACGCCTGGTCCGAGCAGCGCATCCCCCACTACGAACAGGTCAATGGGTTCAAGTACATCTTGAAGCAACCGCCCATAGGTATCTACACTAAAGGCGACGAAGGACACAGGAATCCATTCGGCTCCAATTCCGAGCTGCCATGCTGAGGCCGGTGATACAGCCCCATCAGACAGCAGCCACCGGCTCGTTGCAAGGTCGTACCTGTACGCATACCGGTCGCGGACCCGATGGAGCGACTGCACCTGCCGGCTAATGCCTCCACGGAGGTAGAGGCGTTCCGGGCTGGCTGTCCAGCGAAGGTGAACTCGTGGGCTCACATCCAGATAGCGGCCGTCCGCATACACGCCTGCCCGTGCGCCCAACTGTACGCGCCAGTCAGGTGCAGGCTGCCACACATCTTGCAGGTACACTTCGCCATCCACCGCCTCCGATGCAGCCTCATCGCTTCGACTTTGCGGGAGGTCGTTACCGTTGATCAGGTTTTCGGTAATCTGCGATCCAAGCCGCTGCTGCCTAACGCGGAGACCGAACCGAAACTGGTGCGCCACCGAGTGGAAATAGTCTACGTCGATGCGGCCGCCCGATTCCCGAAAACCGATTTCGTAGTCACGCTCCACCACTGCTTCTGCATCGCGTGCAAGGGTGATTTCGTGGGCGTCGAACCGCGTGTGGTAGGCCATCACCGAGACGAAAGCTCTTCTACCGATCACGCTGTATTTGATTGAGCCGAGCGTGTTGCCCCACCGGTTGTCTGAGGCCAGCATCGACGGAGCGGACGTACTCGGCGTGCTTAAGTGGTCGCCGCCGACGTAGCCGCCGACAGTCAGACGGTGCCGCTCGCGCGGGTTCCACGTCAGCTTGGCCTCGGCGTCGTAAAACAAGTGGTTCGCGTCCTCCACGCCTTCGCGCCCGTTCGTACCCAGTGGGTCCAGGACAACGGCAGCCGATTGCCGATCCAGTGACGGCGGAAACAGCCAATCGAGTGTAGAGCGGCGGGCGGCGACAAACAGCCCCGTCCGATTACCGA